>DATBWY010000087.1:0-5434 GCA_036514555.1 Candidatus Subteraquimicrobiales bacterium | reverse complement strand
AAAAAGCGGGTGATGTAATTCCGGAGGTGGTTGCTCCGGTCATCAGCAAGCGTCGCGGCGATGAGAGAATTTATGAAATGCCCAAATTCTGCCCGGTGTGCGGCTCTGAAACTATTCGTCCCGTAGGTGAGGCGGTAACCCGTTGCACTGGAATTGCTTGCCCGGCCCAACTTTTTGAGCGCATATTTCACTGGGGAAGTCGCGGGGCCATGGACATTGAAGGTTTAGGCGGAGCCGCAATCCAACAGCTACTCGATAAGAAATTAATAAGCGATGTTGCGGACCTTTTTTCTCTCTCCAAGAAAGATCTTTTGCAAATTGAACACTTTGCCGATAAGGCTGCCGACAATCTTTTAAGAAGCATTGCGGTTTCAAAAAAACGTCCTTTTTCTCGAAAGTTATTTGGTTTGGGTATTCGTCACGTTGGATCTCATATGGCCACGGTTATTGCGACAAAATTTCCTTCTATCGAAAAACTTATGCAAGTTAGTTATGAGGATTTAGTTGATATTCCAGAAATTGGGCCCAAAATTGCCCAGAGCATTACCGCTTTTTTTAAACAAGGGAGAAACCTCAGAGTTATTGAAAAGCTGATTAAGGCGGGTGTAAAAATGGAAGAGCCCCGCGAGGCCCGGGTGACCAAAAAACTTAAGGGAACGAGCTTTGTGTTGACCGGAGCCTTATCCCGGTTTACTAGGGAAGAGGCCAGTGAAAAAATTGAGCAGTTGGGAGGCAGAGTAGCTTCCAGTATTAGCGCTAAAACTGATTACTTGGTTGCGGGAGAAAACCCCGGGAGCAAATATCAAAAGGCTAAAGCACTTGGAGTAAAGATCATTGGGGAAGATGATTTTTTGGAGCTAGTAAGTGGATAAACCTTCTGTTAGAGAAGTTCCCTGGACTCTTAGAGATGTCAGTGAAGCCGGCATTGTCCTAATTTTTTTAGTAGTCTTGGGCTACTTTATCAGGTTTCTTTTACTCGATGTGCCGACTTTTAAGGGGAATAGGCCTCTGGCCGCCTTCTTAAGTTTTTTTCTAATTTATGCTCTATTGGTATTAATTGTTTGGCTCTTTGCCGTAAAGAAATACAAAGGCTCTCTGAAAGACCTGGGGGTTTTACCGTTTAACCTGTGGCGAGGAATAAAGATCGGTTTTTTTTGGCTGATAGTTATCAAAATTTTTACTCTTATTTACGCCGCAGCCGCTTCGGCTTTGGGTCTTGAGCCCCCACCCGAACTTGCCGAAAATATCCCGCGGTTATTTGGAACCGGTTATACAGGGCTAATCTTTGCCGTTGTCATCACTGTTTTTATAGCGCCGGTTGCTGAGGAGTTGGTTTTTCGAGGTTTTCTCTATCCGGCTTTTCGTAAACGGCTGGGAATGAAATGGGCGGTTTTTTTAAGCGCGGTTGTTTTCGCTCTTTTTCATCCTAGTGTATGGTTAATTTTACCCATTGTTCTAATCGGTGTGATCTTAGCCATTTTATTTGAAAGACTAGGATCATTGGGGCCGCCCATAATTTTGCATTCATTTAATAATTTGTTGTCGCTCGTTTTACTTTACTACTTTAGATAGGAGGAAGGGATGTCTATTACCGTCAGAGATGTTGAGCACATAGCGTGGCTCGCTCGCCTTGAATTGTCTGAAAGAGACAAAAGAAAATTTTCAAAGCAGCTCGACCATATTTTAGATCATGCCGGTAAAATAAAAGAAATTGACTTAAGAGACGTACCGCCCACTTCGCATGTTTTACCCCTCGAGAATGTGTTTCGAAAGGACGAGTCAGAACCATGTCTAACGGACAAGGAGGCCCTTTCTAATGCACCCAAAAAAGAAAAGGGGGCGTTTGTGGTTCCGCGAATCCTTGCGCAGGACTAAAACATCCATTTTTTCTTAATTATTAACCGAAAATTTGAGGCCAGGAGTTTCTCATGGAGTTACACAATTTGACCGGTTATAAGCTGCACAACATGCTTCAAACCAAAAAAATTTCTGCTGAAGAACTGATAAAGGCGGTTTTCACCCGGGTGGAAAAGGTTGAAAGGAAGGTAAAGGCGTATTTGAATTTGGACAGAGATTTAGCCTTGTCTCGAGCCAAGAAAATTGACCAGAATATTAAATCGGAAAAGAAAATCTCCTTTTTGACAGGTCTTCCTATTGCGGTAAAAGATAATATCTGTACCAAGGGAATTATTACAACTTGCGCATCGAGAATGCTCGAGAATTTTAATCCTGTTTATAATGCCACCGTGGCCCAGAGGATCATTGACAGAGGGGCGGTAATTGCGGGAAAGACTAATATGGATGAATTTGCCATGGGTTCTTCGACCGAAAACTCTGCATTTGGCCCGACATTTAATCCATGGAATCTGGAAACGGTGCCCGGTGGGTCTAGTGGAGGCTCGGCCGCAGCCGTCGCGGCCGGTGAGGCAATTTTTTCTCTTGGTTCAGATACTGGTGGCTCAATCCGTCAGCCGGCTTCGCTCTGCGGCGTTGTTGGACTTAAGCCCACTTACGGGCTTATTTCTAGGTATGGTTTGATAGCTTTCGCGTCTTCTTTAGATCAGATTGGTCCGATCACAAAAGATGTTCGCGACTGCGCGTGCCTTCTAAATGAAATTGCTGGTCACGACCCAAAGGATTCCACATCTCTCAGGACAAATGTCCCGGATTACACTAAAGCTTTGGTGAAAGAGATTGGTGGTTTACGCATTGGAATACCGAAAGAGCTAATGGGTGAGGGAGTTAGTCGTGATGTAAAGGATTCAGTTGAGAAAGCTTTGGAGTTATTGAGGGGATTAGGGGCGCATGTTGAAGAAACCTCCCTTCCTCATCTCGATTACGCTCTGTCGGCTTACTATCTTATTGCTCCTGCTGAAGCCAGTTCCAACCTCGCCCGCTATGACGGGGTTAGATACGGCTATCGTGCTGAAGACGTTTCGGATATGCTCGAGATGTATAGTAAGACCCGGGCTTTAGGATTTGGAGACGAGGTTAAACGGCGTATTATGCTTGGTACCTACGCACTATCCGCTGGTTATTATGAAGCCTACTATGGTCAGGCTCAAAAGGTACGTACTTTAGTGGTTAGGGATTTTAACGAGGCTTTTGAGAAATTTGATGTTTTGATTTCACCGACTTCCCCGACTCCTGCTTTTAAAATTGGAGAGAAGGTAGCTGACCCCTTACAAATGTACTTATCGGATATCTGTACTATCCCGGTCAATTTGGCGGGGATTCCGGCAATCTCTATTCCTTGTGGAGCTGTCAATGGTTTGCCGGTAGGGCTACAAATTATGGGGAAAGTTTTAGGAGAGGAAACCGTCCTAAGAGTCGCTTACGCTTTTGAGCAAAACTTTGCGGGCATGGGCAAACCGCCGTTGAGAATTTAGATTTCAAAGCTAAGGAGCTTTCATTGAAAAAATTAGACAATCTTGAAGTAGTAATTGGCTTAGAAATTCATGTTGAATTACTAACCACGAGCAAAATGTTTTGCGGTTGCTCGGCAGCAATATTTGGTGCCCAACCCAATACTCTGGTATGTCCAGTTTGCCTCGGGCTTCCCGGATCCTTGCCGGTTCCCAACGAAAAGGCGGTGGAGTACACCGTTAAGACAGGTTTAGCGTTGAATTCCTCTATCGCCAATTTCAGCCAATTTCACCGCAAGAATTACTTTTACCCTGATATGGCAAAAAATTATCAAATTTCCCAGTATGACTTACCCCTTTGCGATGGGGGCTATCTTGGAGTGGATATAAACGGATTTACGCGGCAGGTTGGAATTACCCGGGTCCATCTCGAGGAGGATACCGGGAAACTTTTTCACGTCGGAAAAGGGGGTCGAATTGCTCAAGCGCACTACAGTTTAGTTGACTTTAACCGGAGCGGCGTTCCTCTAATGGAGGTTGTTACTGAGCCTGATTTAGGAAGTCCGAAGGAAGCTCGGATTTTTCTGCAAAATTTGAAAAGTATCTTAGAACACCTAGGTGTATCCGACTGCAACATGGAACAAGGTTCTCTTCGTTGTGACGCAAATATTTCGGTGCGTCCAAGGGGAAACAAAGAATTAGGGGTCAAAACGGAAGTTAAAAATATGAACTCTTTTAAATCTTTGGAGAGGGCCTTGACGTATGAGGTAGAGCGCCATAAGCAAATTTTAGAAGGGGGCGGGGAGGTAGAGCAGGAAACGCGTCACTTCGACGAGACCAAGGGAGTTACAACTTCCTTGAGAACTAAGGAATACGCGCACGACTACCGTTATTTTCCAGAGCCTGATCTTGTCCCCTTAAACATTGATTCGGTTTGGGTTGAGGAGTTAAAAAGAGACCTCCCGGAGTTGCCGGATGCCCGCAAGATGCGCTTTGAAGAAGTATACAAATTGGGCGCGCAGGACGCAGGGATTTTAACGTCTTCTAAGATTATGGCTGATTTTTTTGAAGAGTGCGCCAAGAGTTACCCTAAACCTAAAATAATCGCCAACTGGATTCTCGGGGAGCTCTCCTATCGTCTTAATCAGGAAAATCTCCAAATTGACGAATCCGCGGTGACGACAAGACATCTAGTTGAACTCCTAAAGCTTATTGATGACGGAACAGTCAGTGGGAAAATGGCCAAGGATATTTTTGAAGAGGTTTTTGAGACTGGTAAGCTCCCCCGAATAATCGTAGAAGAAAAAGGTCTCAGCCAGATTACTGGCGAAAAAGAACTATCTACGATTATCGAGCTCGCATTAGAAGAAAATTTAAGTGCCGTAGAAGATTTTAAGAAGGGTAAGCAAAGAGCCTTTGGGTTTTTAATCGGCCAGGTAATGAAACTGACCAAGGGGCGAGCTAACCCAGCACTAGTTAACAAGATTCTTCAGAAAAAGCTCGAAGAATTAAAGTAGATTCTCGAAGAATGCAAGGTTAGCTAAAAATAGACTTTTCAAAATACTAAAATGGCTCGCGAACCAGAAAGCCGAAAAGCTTAAACCTAATGTAAAGGTTAATACTTTCTTCTGAGAATAAATAAGGGCGGGGCAGGGGAGCTCGCCTACAAGCAAACCAACGATGAAGTAAATTTATAATTATGCCCCAAGCTCAGATAAATAAGTCCTTGATACCGCTTCAAGCTCGATTCACTGGGCGCAGAAAAGCTAAAATTTGTCCCCAAAAATGACGATAGTACTAATAGTGAAGGTAACAAGTGCAAATAGTAAAGGGACCCGCGAATCAAAATTTCTCGAAAGGAATTAGTTTTGCGTTTAACAATCAGGCCAAAGTTTATTTTTCTTATTATTTTAATAATATCATTAGCATTTGTTGCCTCAACCTATCCTTTTGCTTCCCATACTGAAGCGGCTGAAACTTATCGCTTGCCGGTCAAGCTTACGGTTCAGATTTCCAGCGCCACCTCTGCCAACACCGAAATTGCTGTTTACACTGGCTGGGCCTCAAAA
>DATBWY010000086.1:0-7045 GCA_036514555.1 Candidatus Subteraquimicrobiales bacterium | reverse complement strand
CCCCTTGATAAGAGCGGCGCGCTCACAGTCGCCTCTTAAGCAGCCTAACGATAAAATAATTTATAATGATGCCCATGCGCGATTACTGGAGTTAAGGAGTTGATACGTGTCCGAAACAGCTTACGAGCTTTTACAGAAGGGGAAAGAGCTGATGAAAAACGGCCATCCCGCTCAGGCCGCTCACGTTTTAGAGCGGGCCAAAAAACTTTACCCGGAGAAGGCGTCCATCAGGGAGCTTCTTGGTCAGGCCTATTACAATTACGGGGAATATTCGAAGGCTAAGGATGAGTTTGAAAAGACGGTAGAAATTGATCCGAGCAATCACTACGCTCACTTCGGACTGGGGCTTTCCTTGAACCGCCTTGGCGAGAAGCTCGGAGCCTTGAGGCATATTAAGTTAGCTTTGGCTATGGAGCCAAATTCCGAGGATTATGCTCTCGCTTTGTACAAGGTATCCGGTAGAAGATCGCTCAGGGCAAAGAGAAAAAAAGCACCCATTAAAGTCCGGTCATACGCCGGCTACAAGGGCAGTCAAGTACCCCGCGCCTTTACGGTCGGCGTAGAGAAGCATCTAGTAGCGAGGGTCGAGAAGACTTGGCGAGAAGAGGCTAAGGGCAAAATGAGAAAGCATTTCTTCCGGATCTTAACTAAAGAAGGTTTTCTTTTCGATATTTGTTACGACGAGACCCTGGATGAATGGTGGCTCGAGAAAGAGTTTTAAGGGACGTGACCCTCATTTTAGATGATCTCCAATCAGACGTTCGTATATAAAGGCTCCCAGAAGACCTCCGGCAAACGGGGCCAGAATGTATATCCAAAAATCCAATCGCGGCCCTGGCAACGCGATCTTTCCCCATCCCGCTAGATATGAGAACAGTCTGGGTCCGAAGTCCCGGGCCGGATTAAGCCCTGCTTGAGTGAGAGGGGCGAGAATGCTTATAAGAATGGCCACCGTAAAACCGATGAAGAACGGAGTCAAAAAGCCCGGCGCCTTCTCGTTTCTCTTATCAACCAAGGCGAATATAAAAAAGCAGAGAAAAGCGGTTCCCACCGTTTCCGCCAAGAAAGCGGTCCCGACCGGAACAAGGCTCCAGGCACTCTTTGATACCCCGAAAATAGCCGGGTTTGGGAAATATTCGCCGAAGATCATACCCGAAAGTTGGCTTCCACCCCGCCCTCTAATTAACTTGTTGGTTGCTTCAAACCGGGCAATTATCCCCTGAAACAAGGCATAAAGGAGAGCCGCGGCTAAGAACGCCCCCGTTAATTGGGCGACGAAGTAAGGAATTATTTTTCGGGAAGGGAATTCACTCTTTCGAAAGACGGCTATGGCTAGGGTTACCGCCGGGTTTATATGGGCACCGCTAACAGCCGCGGTTGCATAGATAGCAAGAGCTATCGCGAAACCCCAGATGCTCGCCACCTGCCAGAGCCCGCTTTGGACCTTCAATAGAACCGCCGTGGCCACCGCCCCGCAACCAAAAAACACCAAAATAAAAGTGCCAAGGAGTTCGGCCCCGAATTGATGAGGCAATGAATGATAGGCGACGGAAGATTTTTTTTCTGCCATTTTTTTATCCTAAATTTCTTATTGGTACCGGTTTGCCACTAGCGGCACAAACGATTAAAGCACGATATTTCCGTGTTAATAGTCCTTGTTTACAGGAAATAATTTCGAGAATAATTTATGAAGCTCCTCCTTTCCAGAAAAATCCCGTAACTATCCAATTTTAACTGCTGTTCGACCTAACGCGAAAACTAATAAGCCTTAGGCCACGTTCCGGTATTTAAATGAGAGCGTAAAATTTAAAAAAATTCTTTAAAAAATTTTTCAGGTCTCAATAACTGTTCTACCTCGAGAGAAGGAATTATCGGATAGAGGCCCCCTATCGATTTTGGAAAGTAATACCTGATAAAGTGGCAAGTTTTGGATTTATGTTAAATCTAAAAAAAAGACTTGACATACCAAAATGCGAGTAGTAACGTAGGTTGTCATAAAGTAATGTACATTGATTTACAGAAATTTAACTTGGCTTATGTTACAACAAATTAATTAATTTTACATTAAACAGGTTTAAAGCAATGCCAAATTCAAAAAAGAGCATCCAATTCTATTACGATAAAAAGAAAGACGGGGATATTGAAAAACGGCTAAAAGAATTGGCGGCTAAAAAATTGCCCGGTTTAGACCTTTCTATTAGCCAAATTACAAAATTTTTTATTCTGACAAAACTCAAAGAAGAGGAAGAGAAGGGGAGAAGGCAGGAGCAAAAAAAGCAACAAAAAATGGGCAAAGGCAAAAAATTGAAGGTTGTGAACTTAGAAGATAAAGATCGTACCTCGTGACATATTAAACAAATGGATTTTGACAATGAAATACCGACATGAACCCTGTTTGCTGGCTGCAGTTTTGCACTATTTACAGGCGAGGCCGGGGGGAACCTATGTTGACGCAACCATCGGCGCGGCAGGCCATGCTGGAGAGATTGCTCAAGTTATTGGGTCCACCGGCAAACTCGTTGGAATTGATGAAGATTTAGTCGCACTAGGGATCGCAGCAAAAAATCTAGCCCGCATCCAGCAAACAAGGGTTCATTTAATCCGCAACAATTTCAGAAATATTGAGGAAATTTTAAAAGGTTTAGGTCTGAAGTTAGTGGATGGTTTCCTTTTTGATCTCGGTCTTTCCTCGGGGCAGATAGAAGACCCACAAAGAGGCTTTAGTTATCAGTGGGACGGGCCGCTTGATATGCGGTTTAACCCCGATCGGGGACCGACGGCCGGCGACATAGTGGCCAGGTATTCCCGAAAAGACTTAGCCTCAATTATAAAAAAGTATGGCGAGGAAAGATGGGCCGACCGAATTGCCTTTTTTATTGTTAAAGAAAGAGAAAAGAACCCGATAACGACGACGCAACAACTCGTGGGGACAATAAAAAAAGCAATACCGGCTTCTCAAAGACGTAGCGGAGGACATCCGGCAAAAAGGACCTTTCAGGCTCTAAGAATAGAAGTGAATCAGGAGTTGATAGCCCTGAAACAAGGATTAATTTCCGCCGTCAATTGCCTTAAACCTAGGGGAAGAATAGTGGTAATTTCCTACCATTCACTGGAAGATCGAATCGTAAAAAGAACCTTCAAGGAGTTAGCAACCGGCTGTGTTTGCCCGCCGTCACTACCAGAGTGTCGGTGTGGGAGAACCCCCATACTCAGCATTTTGACAAAAAGAGTCGTTAGGCCGAGCCGGGAGGAAATTGAAAGAAATCCAAGAGCCAAAAGTGCACGCCTAAGAGCGGCACAAAAAGTAGCATAAGGGGGAAAGATGTCGCCACCTGTAGGGCACGCCCGCGTCCAAAGAGAAGTACCGAAAACTCGACCAGCACCAGCGAAAAAGAGGAAAATTTACGTCTGGAAAAGAGGCGCGTTTTTTAACTTTTTTGCCCTCTGCGCTACGTTACTCGCAGTTTTGGTCATTTTGAACCTTATGCAGCGAGCTTTGATTGCTCAGGACGCGCTAAAAGTTCAAAAGCTCCGCAATTCAGTGCAAGGTGAAAAGACCCGCCAGGAGAGGCTCTTTTTAAAGAGGACTAAGTTAAACTCGCCTCGCCGAATCGAAAAAATCGCTCTGGAGAAACTGAAAATGGTTGCTCCAGCCCAGGTTCACTACCTTGTTTTGCCGCCAGATATTTCGGATGATCCTGATTCGAGTAAGGAGACAGTTTATCTGTCCGCCTACCTTAATTTGAGAGATAAAACCCGTAATCTACCAAGGTAGGGGTAGCCTTGGCCCGAAAACCAATTGTCAAGAAAGAGCCCAGACTGCTTTTTTTGCTCCTTCTTTTTATCCTCGCCTTTTTAGTTATTGGCGCCCGCCTCGTTTTTATTCAGGTAGTGCAGGCCAAAAAGTATAAAAACATTGCCCTTAAGGAGCATGTCCGCCGTCTAGAACTGCCGCCGGCCAGAGGAATGATTTACGATAGAGAAGGCGAGGAAATGGCGATCAGTGTCGAAATGGCCACTGTCTACGCTACTCCCTATCTCATCAAGGATCCCCGGAGAGTTTCCGCAAAACTCGCCCCTCTGCTCAATATGCGAAAAAAAAGATTGTTAAAAAAGTTTGGCTCGGATACAGGTTTTGTATATCTTGCAAGAAAAATAGACCAGAAGAAGGCCCAAAAAATTCAAGACTTAAAAATTGAGGGCATAGGGGTAGTAAAAGAGAGCAAAAGGTACTATCCCATAGGATCCTTAGCGGCTCAGACCCTTGGGTTTGCGGGCTTGGATAATAAGGGTTTGAGTGGATTAGAACTTTATTATGACAAAGTCCTTCAAGGAAAACCGGGGCAACTAATTAAAGAGATTGACCCGCTGGGAAGACCGATCCCCGGCGGCGTTTTTAAGTTTTCACCGTCGCGCTCCGGAAAAAGTGTGGTTCTGACTTTAGATCGGGATATCCAATATCAAGCCCAACAAAAGTTGGAAAAGGCCGTGAAGGACTTTGGAGCCAAAAACGGGATCGCCGTAGTAATGAACCCAAAGACGGGCGATATTTACGCTCTCGCCAATGCGCCATCCTTCAACCTTAACCACTTTAGTCAGGCAGACGAAGAAATTTTAAGAAACAAAGCCATTACCGATACCTTTGAACCTGGCTCTACGATGAAGGTAATAACGGCAGCCGCGGCTCTTGAGGAAAATATCGCTCAACCCCAATCGCCCTATTACCTTCCCCCTAGGATCCGGGTAGCGGATAGGGTAATCAAAGAAGCCCACGAGAGAGGGGGAAGAACTTTTACTCTGTCTCAGATAGTTTCCAAGTCAAGCAATGTTGGGGCGGTAATCTTAGGCATTAAATTGGGAAAGAACAAACTTTACAAATACATTGAAGCGTTTGGGCTTACCGAGCAGACAAAAGTCGATTTTCCGGGTGAGGTAAAAGGTTATACCCCTCCCCCCGACAAGTGGTCGGGTTCGTCCATCGGTAACATTCCTTTTGGCCAAGGTCTATCGGTGACGCCCTTACAAATGATTATGGCCATCTCAACGGTAGCAAACGACGGTATTTCCGTACGGCCCCGTCTTGTTTCTCGCATAATTGAGAATGACGGGGAAACGCGGGTTTTAAAGAAAGATTCAGGGGAAAAGGTAATTTCTTCGCAAACCGCAAAGGAAATGCGCAGTATCTTAGAGAAAGCAGTGCTGGAAGGGACCGGTAAAGCCGCCCAAGTCCCAGGATATAGGGTTGCCGGAAAAACGGGCACCGCCCAAAAACCGAAGAAAAACGGTGTCGGCTACGAGCCGGGCAAATACGCGGCCTCTTTTATTGGATTTGCGCCGCTAAGGGATCCCCAGATCGCGATCTTAGTTATTATTGATGAGCCGGAGAAAGGCATGTATGGAGGGACGCTTGCGGCCCCGGCCTTCAAAGAAATTATGCAATTTAGTCTTCATCACCTTAGGATTGCCCCGGAGAAATAGGGTTTTTTTAAGACTCCTCAGTTTAAATCTTTGTCTAAGGGAGCCGGAAGTGGCGTACCCCTCGACGTTAATCTCCGGGTTTAACAACGCTATTATGTGATAAAATACTTAAGAAAAGAGAGTAAAATGAGACTTTCAACCCTTCTTTCCTCGTTAGCGAGCTGCGAATATCACGGAGACTTAAACTTAGATGTCCAGGGAATTGCCTACGACTCTAAAGCGGTAAAACCGGACGACGTTTTTGTTGCCATTAAGGGATTTAGGGTAGACGGTCATCGTCACCTGGAAGAAGCTTTTTCTAAAGGAGCTACAGCCGCTGTAACCGAGGAGAGACTGTCCGGTATACCCGGCATTACTCAAATTTTAGTGCCTGATACCCGCCTTGCTCTGGCTCAACTGGCGGCTGCCTTTTACGGAAACCCATCATCCCGGCTTCAGCTCATTGGTGTGACGGGAACAACAGGAAAAACCACCACCGCTTATCTAATCGAAAGCATCCTGACCGCTTCCGGAGCTAAAACTGGACTAATCGGGACGGTGGATATTAAGGTGGGAGAGAAAAAATTTCCGGTAAAACTTACGACACCAGAGTCCCTTGATCTGCAGCGGCTATTCAAGAAAATGTTAGACACCGGCGTCGAAAAGGTGGCCATGGAAGTCTCATCTCACGCCATTGATTTACAGCGGGTGGAGGCGTGTCAGTTTGACGCCTTAGTATTTACGAATTTAAGCCAAGATCACCTCGACTACCATCATAGTTTGCCCGAATATTTCAAAGTGAAGAGGCGGCTCTTTGAAAAAAACCCCGAATCCTTTTGGATAGTTAATCTTGATGATCCCCACGGAAAAAAAATTGCTAAAATCCCAGGCGGGAGAGTTTTGACCTATGGATTATCTCCGGAGGCCGAAATTAGAGCGGAAAGTATTGAGATAAATAGGAAAGGGGTGCTCTTCTCCCTCGTCGGGCCTGGTTTAAGAACGACCATAAGAAGCGGTTTGAAGGGGAACTTTAATTTGTACAATCTTCTGGCGGCCGCCGCCACCGGGATAATTTTGGGGTCGAAACCGGAAGCAATCAGGGATGGCCTAGAAGGTTTGAAGCAAGTTCCGGGCAGGTTTGAGACAGTGGATTTAAGCCAGGATTTTGATGTTGTGGTCGATTTCGCTCACACACCTGACAGTTTAGAGAAGGCTCTAAAGGCAGCCAGGGGAATAACCACCGGAAGGATAATTACCGTTTTTGGTTGCGGCGGGGACCGTGACAAAATGAAGCGGCCACTAATGGGTCAAATCGCCGGAGAGCTTAGCGATTTGATCATTATTACATCTGATAATCCGCGAAGCGAAGAGCCTCAAGCAATCATATACGAGATAGAACAGGGATTGAGATCGGCTTCTCCCAAAAAGTACTTGAAAATAATAGACCGAAAAAAAGCGATTTTTGAAGCGATATCTCAGGCAAAGGCCGAAGACCTGGTGTTAATCGCTGGGAAAGGTCATGAAAGCTACCAAATCTTTAAGGATAAGACCGTTCCCTTTGGTGATCGAGAAATAGCAAAAGAGGCAG
>DATBWY010000085.1:0-2200 GCA_036514555.1 Candidatus Subteraquimicrobiales bacterium | reverse complement strand
CTCGTATCTTTCCTCAATAAAGTAGTCATGAAACGCCTTTTTGTTGGTCGCAATAACCGTTTTTTTCGGCATACCTAACCTTCATTATATCACAGTTGCCATTTTGTTTTCTTAACTGAATAGGCCTGATCAAAGTACAGATTTTTAAAATTCTTTCCTTGACAGGTTGCTTGGTTATTTCTTGTCTGGCAGATTCGCTCAATATCATGCCTGAGGCGCAGCCAATGGCGGGCAGGAATTGAGCAACTACAACTGATTTTAAAGCCCAATGAATTGGGCAACTACCCCTGAAAGCCGCTCAGAGTCGTTTTTCAATTCTCAAAATCAAGTATGGAACAGCCATTCAAGGTTATGAGCAAACTTTTTCTTAACCTCGTAAAGAAGAAGTTTGTGCTCGGGAGATTTTAAAAAGGGATCTTTGTCGACCAATCTGAAGGCCTCGTTCCGGGCTCTTATAAGAACACCTACGTCTCGTACAATTTTGGCTAATTTTAAATCGGGAAGGCCTGCCTGCCGGGGCCCAAAGAGCTCGCCCTCCCCTCTTATCTCCAAATCTTTCTGGGCTAACTTAAAACCATCGGAAGTTTCTTTAATGACTTTCATCCGAGCCACCCCTTGCGGTGTGGTAGGATCAGCAAACAAAATAAAGTATGATTGATGCTCACCGCGACCGACCCTTCCACGCAGTTGATGAAGCTGGGTTAAACCAAAACGTTCGGCGTCCTCAACTAACATTACGGTGGCACTGGGAACGTCTATACCGACCTCGACTACGGTCGTGGAAATAAGAATATCAATTTCCCCTCGCCTAAATTTATTCATAATTTCTTCTTTTTCCGAAGATTTAAACCGTCCATGAATTAGAGCAACTCTAAGGTCCGGAAAAATTTGATCCATAAGGCGCCTTGCTTCTTCGGTTACCGCCTTAACTTCGATTTTATCTGACTCCTCGACCAAAGGACAGATGATATAAGCCTGCCTGCCTTTGGTTACTTCTTGCCTAATTTTTTGATAGGACCAGTTCCGATGGGCGCGGTCACAAACGACCGTTTTTATGTGTTCCGCTATCCTTCGATTTAAAGGGAGCTCTTTAAGAACGGAAACATCTAAGTCTCCATACAAGGTAAGAGACAAGGTCCGGGGAATCGGAGTGGCTGTCATAATTAAAACGTCGGGGTGATAGACCACGCTTGGACCGCCCTCTTTTTGGGAAATGGCCTTTTCCTTAAGGGACATCCTTTGTCTTACCCCGAAGCGATGTTGTTCGTCAATCACGACCAATCCCAACCTTTTGAATTGCACTTTTTCTTGGACGAGGGCCTGAGTTCCCACAACTATATCTATTTCTCCGGAACTTATCTGTTTTTGGACTTCTTCTTTATGCTTAAGCAACATTCCGCCCTTCAAAAGAGCCGACTTGACCGGCAAATCCTTGAAAAATTCTTTGAACTTAAGATAGTGTTGTTCGGCCAGGATTTCGGTGGGAGCCATAATGGCTCCTTGGTATCCGCTTTGAACCGCCGCAAGGAGTGAATAGACGGCCACCGCTGTCTTACCCGAACCAACCTCCCCTTGAAGAAGACGGCTCATCGGATGAGGTTTTTCCAAATCTTTGGATATCTCTGATACCGCCCTTTTCTGGTCCTTTGTTAACTCAAAGGGTAAACGGGTCAAGAAATCTCGGGTCAATTTACCTTCCGCTTTGTGACTCAACCCATATGCTTGCTTCTCCAGGCGCTTTTTGCGGAGCGCCAACCCTAACTGTAACAGAAAAAGTTCTTCAAAAAGAAGCCTTTGGCGAGCCTTTTTACACAGATCGAAGCTGGTGGGAAAGTGAATTTCCTTGAGAGAAAGAGATTTTTCAAGATAGCCATATTTCTCACGGAGCCAAAAAGGCAAAGGATCCGGCAGATCAGAAAATCTGTCAATCGCTTCCTTGATGATTCGCCTTAACTTGGTGGTAGAAAGGTTTTGGGTGGCGGGGTGAAGCGGTATGATCCGATTTGTATGAAGGGTTTCGTTTAGCTGGTCCGCGTCGCTTATCGCATCATAAAAAGGATTTTTGATTTGCAATCTTCCGAACTCGTAAACGACTTTCCCGCTTAAAACAATTTCCGTGCCCACGGCAAGTCTCCGGGCCAGATAATCCTGATTAAACCAAACACCATATAGATATCCGGTCCCATCATAAATAGCAACA
>DATBWY010000084.1:0-2425 GCA_036514555.1 Candidatus Subteraquimicrobiales bacterium | reverse complement strand
TAGTAGCCTTGGCAACACCCTTCGGGGCTATTACTTCTTTTTTGTTAATCAGGACCGCATCTGAAAGCTCCTTGGGAGTTCTTCTGGCTCTTGCCGCCGGAACTTTTATCTACATCGGGGCTTCGGACCTCATACCTCAGGCCCACCGGAGACCCAATCCTATTCATGCCGTTCTGGTTTTAGCCGGAATTGGCCTTGTTCTCTTATTAGGAACGTTTTTGGAGGCTTAGCGTTTAACACTTCTCCCGATCTGGAGAGTGGAGCCCTTTTAAGACTAATGGTGATGGTGTTCTTTTCCACTAGGGTGTTCTTTGCCCGCGATCATCTCTAAGGCGTGGTCAAGAACGGGCTTAATAACTTTGAGGGACTCTTTAACGGATTTGAGACTGCCTGGAAGATTGACAATCAAGGCTCTTCCTCTTAATCCACTTACCGCCCGAGAAAGCATGGCATTGGGAGTTATCTCTAAACTTTTTTGGCGGATGGCCTCGGCGATTCCGGGCGCTTCCCGGTCGATAGCCGCCAAGGTTGCCTCGGGAGTGACATCCCGAAGGGAAAAACCGGTTCCCCCGGTTGTTAAGACGATATCAGCCTGTTTTTCGTCGGTAAACTCTTTAAGTTTTTTTTCAATCAAGTTCTGCTCATCGGGAACAATCTCATAGGCGACAATTTGGGCACCTTCTTCTTTCATAGCTTGCTTTAGAAACTTTCCGCTTTCGTCTTCACGTTCTCCCCGGGCTCCTTTGTCGCTAACCGTTAAAATGGCCACTTTCACGTTGAGTACCTCCTGAAATTTGGGTCGCAGTTGACAAATTCTAACTTTTGGCCCTTCTCCACTTTTTGTTAGCTCTCCCTCCACACCCCACCTAGCCTCCCCCGTCAAGGGGGAGGAAAAATGAGACTGGGAAATCACTTTCTCGCTACTGTAAAAAGCTCAATATCATGCCTAAGGCAGACCCGCCTTTTGGCGGGAATTGAGCGACTACAATTTTCGTGACCTTTAAAAATTTGCCGAACGGCAAAATAGTTCCAATTCAAACAAATTATAACCTATTAAGATTAAGCACCAAACTCCAAGCACTAAATTCTAAACAATATCAAATGATCAAAATAAATGGGTTTCACGTTGCAAGTAACAAGTTACACGTTCAATGCTTTTCCACTTAGCATTAAAAATAAAAAGCGTGGAGCGTGAAACACATTTGGGATTTGGGATTTGGAAATTGGGATTTTTTATTAAGGGTTATTTAAGCTTTTTCTCAGGAAATTTGTATAATTTATAAGGAGTGTATAAAAAATGAGAGTTTTAATCGTTGAAGATGAACACAAAATCGCAAACGCCATCAAGAAGGGGCTGGAACAGGAGTCCTTGGCCGCTGACGTTGCCTTTGATGGAGCCTACGGCTATGATCTTGCCGCTACCCAAGATTACGACGTCATAATCTTGGATCTTATGCTTCCAAAGATGGACGGGGTGGAAGTCTTAAGAAAACTTAGAGGGGACGGAAATCACACTCCCATCCTAATACTCACCGCTAAGGGTCAACTAAATGAGAAGGTGGAGGGCTTAAACACCGGAGCTGATGATTATTTGGTTAAACCCTTTGCCTTCACCGAGCTTCTAGCGAGAATCAGGGCCCTCGCCAGGCGCCCTAAGAAAGCTTTGGAAGAGATACTAAGAGCCGCTGATTTGAGCCTTGACACCTTAACTTATGAGATTACGAGGGCAGGTAAAAAAATTAAGCTCTCCAAAAAAGAGTTTGCGCTCCTTGAGTACCTTTTAAGAAACAAGGGGAGAATTGTCACAAAAGATCAGATTATCGCCAACGTTTGGGATTACGACGCCGACATCCTGCCCAACACCGTCGAGGTCTACGTTGGTTATTTGAGAAACAAGATTGACAAACCCTTTAAGAACGAATCCCCCCTCATTCATACGGAACGAGGGTTTGGCTATAAAATCGGGAGTGAAGAGTAATGTTTCGCTCAGCCCGCCTTAAGCTTACCGCTTGGTATCTTCTTATCATCATGCTCATTAGCGGCTTTTTTAGTTTGATAATTTATAACCGGGTCGTGTCCCAGCTCGAAATAGGTTTTAACCAGATTGAGCTCCGCATAAGGCACATGATGCCGGGCGTGAACCCTGTCGCCGAACTTCTCTTAGCCGAGCAGCTGAAAACGGCCAAAAGCAGGGTGCTCTTTGTGCTTTTTTCTGCCAATGGAATTATTTTGATCCTCTCGGCGACCGCCGGCTATTTCCTGGCTGGACGAACCCTAAAACCCATCGAAGAGACCTTGAAGGAGCAAAAAAGATTCGTGGCCGACGCCTCCCATGAGCTTAGAACCCCACTTACCGCCCGTAAAACCACCCTAGAGGTAGCCTTAAGAGACAAGAACTTGAGCGTCAAAGAGGCGAGGAAAGTCT
>DATBWY010000083.1:0-4714 GCA_036514555.1 Candidatus Subteraquimicrobiales bacterium | reverse complement strand
CCAAAAAGGTCCCCTGAGCTCCCTCAAAAAAAACATTCTTGCCGGCGATCAAAGCCTCATTGATAGCGAAAGAGGTATCCGTAATGTATTCCTTTAATTCTTTAGTGTAAGTGTTAAATTCCGTTATAATATCGTCTAATTTTAAAGCCTCTATCCCGTAGATCTTTGTTAAAATGGCATTTTTCTCTTCTAAAGCTTGTTTCAGCTTTTCCCTAAAAATTTTCATATCCAGAAGATCTTGGGTTCTGATTCCCGACCGGGCGGCTTTATCAGAATAGGCCGGACCGATACCCTTGTGAGTGGTTCCAATCTTTGAGCGACCAAGCTTTCTCTCTTTTACTAGGTCTAGGATGCGGTGGTAAGGCATGACAAGGTGAGCGTTGTTGCTTATCAAAAGTTTGTCGGTTCTAATTTCTTGGGCTTCAAGCTCAGCCAGTTCTTCCACGAGAACTTTGGGGTCAACAACGACCCCGTTGGCGATGACCGGCGTGATGTGGGAGTAAAGTACCCCTGAGGGTACGAGATGGACTTTCAACTTCTGTTTATCGACAACTATTGTGTGACCGGCGTTATTTCCGCCCTGATAACGCACCACCATGTGCATGTCCGGAGCCAAGAGGTCGGTAACTTTTCCTTTCCCTTCGTCCCCCCACTGAGTTCCTACACAGACAATTCCCGGCATCTCATCCCCTTTTAGCGTTTACGTTTCACTGTTTAACAGCATAGGCTCGCTTCCTAATTTTTTGAAGGATTGACCGGGCCGCCATCACTCCGGCGCAAGAAGACTGGATCAGTCCCCTGGTAATTCCGGCTCCGTCACCTATGGCATAGAGATTTTCAATTTTCGTTTCCATGGCTGAGCTGAGTTCCAATCTTGAAGAATAAAATTTAACTTCGACCCCGTAAAGAAGGGTATTATCCGAGTCTATCCCCGGAGCGACATGGTCCAGAGCCTCAATCATCTCCAAAATATCCGAGATGTAGCGGTACGGAAGAGCAAAACTTAAATCACCCGGAGTAGCCTCTTTCAAGGTGGGAACGACCGTACCTTCGGATAGCCTAGCCGGCGTCGAGCGTCGCCCTCGTTTTAAGTCGCCCAACCGCTGGATAATAATTCCCTCCCCCAAGAGATTGGCCAAGCGGGCGATGTATTCCCCGTAAGCCAGGGGTTCTTTGAATGGTTCCGTGAAGGCGGTGGAAACCAAAAGAGCGAAATTAGTGTTTTTCGTTCTTTTGTCGCTATCGGCGTAGCTGTGGCCATTTACGGTTATCGTATCCTGGTAGGTCTCGACGGTTACTTCCCCGTGAGGATTCATGCAAAAAGTGCGCACCTTGTCCTGAAAGGACTTGGAGTGATAGATAATTTTTGACTCGTGGAGTTCCTTTGTCAGGGGTTCCATGATCGTCGCCGGTAACTCCACCCTAACTCCAATATCAACGGCATTGTTAGAGGTTTTGAGGCCCAGCCGGCGAGCTTCCTGCGTCAACCAGGCGGCTCCCTCTCGACCCGGCGCGATTACCACCGACGAAGCAGTGATCACCTCGCCTTTATCGGTAAGAACCCCGCTAACCTGACCATCTTCAGTGAGGATTTTCTCCACCGTTACCCCGGTTTTTATCTCCGCCCGGCCTTCTAAAAAGCTCCTCATGCCTTTAAGAACATCCCAGCACCTTTCGGTTCCCAAGTGCTTTATCTGAGCGGGAATAAGGTGAAGTCCGGCCGCTTCAGCCTTTGACTTAAGGGATTCTATCCTTTTGGCGTTGGTTCCGTACCTTTTGGAGGGTCCCCCAAATTCTTGGTAGACGCGGTCCACATAATCAATTAACTGCTCTAACTCCGCTACCGTTACGTACTCATTGAGCCATCCTCCGATTTCCGGAGACAGCGTCAGTTTGCCGTCGCTAAAAGCGCCGGCCCCACCCCAACCAGAAGTAATAGCGCAGGGATAAAGCGCGCACTCCTTACAAAGTTGATAGCTGCGGACCCGGGAAGGACAGATTCTTTTCTCAATATCCCTTCCCTTTTCTAGGATTAAGACCTTAAGGTTGTCTCTTTTTACCAATTCTAGGGCGGTAAATATCCCGGCTGGACCGGCCCCCACTATAGCAACGTCATATTTGGACATCTAAATTCTCCTACCTGGCCCTGATGATCCAAAAATCCTCATAATCCAAAAGCGTCCGGCAGAAAATAACCCCAAAGATACCACTCTGGGGTTTTAAACCTAAACCTATTCTCATTTTTATCTAAAGTTTATCCCACCAATTAGACTAGCCCAATCTAGCTGCAAAGTCAAGGCAATCTTTGTTGATTATCCGCTCTTAAACTGCGGATATATAAAAATATGCAAGAAATCGGCTCTCATAAAATCAGCCCTAATAAAACCAGCCCGCTATTTTAGTTCGACGCTCGCTCCGGCCTCTTCCAGAGCTTTCTTGGCCGTCTCGGCCTCGTCTTTGCTCACTTTTTCTTTGACTGGTTTCGGAGCCTCTTCCACTAAGCTCTTGGCCTCTTTCAACCCGAGATTGGTTAGACTTCGGACAACCTTGATAACCTGGATTTTCTTTGCGCCGGCGCCCGTTAAAACCACGTCAAACTGGGTTTTTTCCTCTTCGGCGGCCGCTGCTTGCCCCGCTTGGGCACCCGGAGCAGCAACCATCCCCACCGCCGCCGGAGCGGTAACGCCGAAAATTTCCTCAAGATCCTTAACGAGCTCGGAGAGCTCTACAACGCTCAGGTTTTTGATGCTCTCAACAATTTTTTCTCGTTCCGGAGTCATTTTCCTTCTCTCTTTTTTCTTGGCCGTTTCTTCGGCCTTTTCGGCTGGTTCCTCTTTTTTTTCGGCCTTCGGAGCCTTTGGTTCGGAAGGCTTTTTCTCCTCCGCCTTAGCTGGACTAGCTTTTTCTTCTTCCTTTTTAGCTTCGTCTTTGGGAGCTTCTTGGGTTTCTTCTTTGGAAGATCCCTGAGTTTCCTCTTTGGGAGCTTCTTGGGATTCTTCGGCGCTTTGAGTCTTCTCTTCAGCCATATTATCCTCCTTGATTATCTTTTAGACTTAGTTTTTATCTAATTTCCGCTTCTTTCCTCGGCCACTGTATCTAAAACCCCAATTAATTTAGCGATAGGGTCCCTTAGCGCTCCTACCAGCCTATATAGCGGGGACTTCACTCCACCGATGACCATTGCTATAAGTTCCTCTTTTGAAGGCAGCTCGGCAAGCTTTTTGATGTAGCCCGCGTCAACAACCGTTTCTTCAAGAACGCCCCCTTTAATCTTTAGTGCTTTGTATTCTTTGGCAAAATCAGAGACTTTTTTGGAAATAGGAAGCGGATCATCATAGCACAGCGTGAGACCGGTCGGCCCTTTTAGAAATTTATCCAGGTCGCCAAGGTTACACTTGCTGGCGGCGATGCGAATAAGAGTGTTTTTGAAAATTTTGTACTCTACCTCTTTGCCAAGACTCTTCCGGAATTCTTCGAACTCATGAACATTTAGGCCCTGAAAATCAGTAAGAATTATGCCTTTGGCTTTTTTAAGTTTTTCTTCAATTTCTGTGATATCTGCGGCTTTCTTTGAATCAACCATAGATTTTCCTCCGGTTACCATCAAAAAGCTATTGCGTCCTAAAAAAAGCTCAAAAAAAATAATCTCCCGAAGACACACCTTCGCCTACCGAAGCGAAGCTTCGGGCTGCGTAGGTCGGAGATTACAAAAGCTTACACTTTGCATCCTCGGCAGGCTGACGACTTCGCCAATTAAACCCGTGTAAACTTAGGGCACCTACTGTCTCCGGTTGCCTATTTATTTTTTAAGACTCTAGCAGATAATGCTCCTCAAGTCAATAAATTTTAGGTCTGTCATTTCAAATGTTGGATAACGTAAGGTCAGTCGCCGCGGGTGCCGTCTAAGAATCGGCCACTTCAACGAGCTTAATCTTAAACAACTTGAGATGATGGCGAGCCAAAGGGCAGCGGTAACCGGAACTAGACTGTTTCTTTAGCGTGTTCGGGGATTTTATTGTGGTCGACTTTAATGCCCGGGCCCATGGTGGAGGCGATTGAAACGCTTCTTATGTACCTTCCCTTTGCTTTTGAGGGTTTCGCCCGCATAAGTTCCTCGTAAACGGTGAGATAGTTCTCAACCAAGGCTTTTTGCTCAAAAGAAGTTTTTCCGAGCACCATATGTACTATTCCAAATTTATCGGCTCTATACTCAATCTTGCCGCGCTTGAGGTCTTTAACCGCTTTTCCAACCTCAAAGGAGACCGTTCCGGCTTTTGGATTAGGCATAAGACCCCTCGGGCCCAAAATTCTTCCCAACTTCCCGACGGTACCCATCATATCCGGGGTGGCCACGGCCACATCAAAATCTAAAAAGCCTTTTTGGACCTTTTCCGCAAGCTCCGCTCCGCCG
Source organism: Candidatus Subteraquimicrobiales bacterium (assembly GCA_036514555.1). Classification (GTDB taxonomy): domain Bacteria; phylum Actinomycetota; class Aquicultoria; order Subteraquimicrobiales; family DATBWY01; genus DATBWY01. The sequence goes on along the minus strand of DATBWY010000083.1, from coordinate 303 downwards.
ACGATGTCGGCCCCGGCATCCTCTGCTTCCTTGACCTTTTCCCCTTGGGCGAAAACGGCCACTTTTACCGCCCTGCCAGTACCGTTAGGAAGGGTAACGGTTCCTCTAATCTGTTGGTCTGCCTGTCTTGGATCAATCCCCAACCGGAAGTGAATTTCAACGGTCTCGTCAAAATTGGCGGTCCGGTTTTCCCGGACAATTTTTAGGGCCTCATCCGGAGCGTAAAAGGCTTCCGGATCAATTTTTTCCGCTACTTGCTTGTATTTTTTGGCGCGTTTCATCTCTTTCTCTTTCTACTTTACC
>DATBWY010000082.1:0-2599 GCA_036514555.1 Candidatus Subteraquimicrobiales bacterium | reverse complement strand
TTTAAACCCGGTGAGGGATTGATACCTGTCAGTAACCGGTAGGTTCTCCCACATTTCATCCTGGTTGAAACCTAGCGCCGCTTGCTTGTTGGCCTGGGCGCGGCTTCCAGCGCTCAGAGTGGTGTAACCCCGATAAGCGGTTGCGTTAGTGGTAGCGGTTCGCGGACTAAAAAGAGCCAAGGTCGCCTCTTCAGAGAGCCTTTCAACAAAAGGTAATTTTGCTCGCTGGATGTCATCCCAGGTAACGTTGTTTACCAAAATAATAACGGCTTTCTTGGCTTTAGGAGAAACATCTGAAAAAACAACCGAAGGTCTGAAACTTAAGAAAATCAAAAAAAGACTTAACAAACAAACGCCAGGGATGCTTTTTTTAAGCCATTTCAAATTGAGTTTTTTTGGCCAAAAACTCTTCATAAATGTTCACCGTTTCTTCAACCATTTTTTCGATGGAAAATTTGTTTCTTATTGTTTCTCGAGCGTCATTGGCTAGTTTATCCTTTAAAGTAGCGTTTGTAAGCAAACTCGCTATGGCTTTGCTGAGTGCCACGCTGTCACCCGGCGAAACCAAAAGCCCGTTTTGGCCGCTGGTTATGAGCTCGGGCACTCCCCCGACCGCCGTCGCCACTATGGGCCGCGCGGCCGCCATTGCCTCCTCTAAAACATAGGGGACCCCTTCCCATTGGGAGGATAAAACAAAAATATCGATGGCGCTAAGAAGTTGGGGGATATCCGTTCGAAAACCCGTCAACACAAATCTTTCTTTTAGTCCAAGTTTTTCAATTTGACTAGTTACCTCATGTGCTAGGGGGCCATCCCCGACTAATAAGAATTTTACTCCCGAAAACTCATCCAATTTTTTGGCCGCCTCGATAAAGACTTCCGGAGACTTTTGAGACGCCAGTCGGGCAATCATCCCAACGACTTGGCCGTTTGAACTAAAGCCCAAGTTTGCTCGGACTTTTTTCTGTTCTTCGGGGTCAACCTCGAGCTTTCGCCAGTCGATCCCATTGTAAACCACCCTAACCTTGGAAGAAGGTAATTTCTCGCGGTTGACTAAATCGTTCGATAAATCCTTGGAGACGCTGATGATTAGATCGGTTCGGGTACTCAACCATCGTTCGAGGCGGGTGGCGAGGGCCTGTTTGAGCCCCGGTTTTGACAGATATCTTAAGATATTATGAACCGTAACCAGGCGAACCGGAATCGGAAGACCCAGCGCCGCCATTCTTCCAACCAAGGCCGCCTTATTGCCGTGGATGTGTAATATATGCGGTTTGAACTTTTTAAGAATCGCCCGGTATTTTAGAGCGCTCCTTAAATCGGCTATGGGGTTCAGATTATCTGAAACATCCGTCTCGATATAGGAAGCCCTGAGGGCGGGAAGTCTCTCTCTGATCCGCTCGGATGACGGAGCGATAATCACAACCTCGTAACGCTCTTTAGGCAGACTGTCCGCGAGATCGAGGACGTGGGTTAACATTCCGCCCACCGCTCGCCTCATTAAATAAACAATTCTTATCTTTTCTTTTGCCAAAGCAACCTCTTTAAAATAAACCGTGAGAAACCGTTTCTTGTTTCCAACTTCTGATGACCAAGTTTTTTTAAACAAACTTTTTTTGGTCATTTGGGCATTAGTCATCGATTGGTCATTGAGGCTTCGTCATTGGTCATTAAAATTATGACTTTCTGACTCGTGTCCCCCGGCTTTTCCTTTCGGCCCTCGACCCTCGTCATTCGCCTTTTGCCCTTGTCTCATGACTCTTGACTTTTGACTGCCATTCCGAACTCTTAACTATTTAACTTAACAATTCCTTGGTCATTCCCTTAGAGGAGGCAAAAGAGCTTGAGCCGACGGTTTCGCGCCGAAGCTTCCGGTCCGGCCGTTAAAAACGTAAACAAGGGCAATCTGTCCCGTGGTCGCATCGATATTATCAACGGTTGAAAGCCCTGCCTCTTGGTAAAAACTCATATGGGAAATTTTAGCTCCGGAATCCTCTATCCCCACCACCGCCATTCCTAATTTTTGAAACTCTTGGATAAAGGGGAGATGAATTTCACTGAAAACTTCTGATTTTTCATCGCCCCCGGCGAATAAAACTATCGCCTCCGCCTGCAAACTATCCTCACTAGACTGGAGCATCTTGAGATCCAAGAGGGCTTTTAAAAAATTTGGATCCGAAAAGTTAACCGTCTCCGAAGCGATTTTTTCCAATATCTTAGCTTTAAGATTTTCAGAAGAAATATCTTCGGGGAAAAACGATTTCAGTTTCTTGAGCGATTTCGAAGAATTTTTTTGTAAATCAGGTGAAAGGAAAATAAACACCGCCTGGCCCCCAGCCTGATTAATGAGGTCAGATAGGGATTTTTGTATTTTCTTCGGAACCGAAGTAGTAGAAAAAATGGCGATTTTTCTCTGATTTAACTGCTCTTTTATTAGGGCCGTAAAAAGTACTGTTTTTAGATTTTCACTATTTTTAAGTTCCTCGTGTAAGCCCTTATTTTCTTTTTGAATCCGGTTGACGTCCGCCTGGATGCCTTCTATTAGCGCATTCTGGCGCTCTACCAAGGTTCCTCTCCCGGCAATGACTGAACCCATGAG
>DATBWY010000081.1:0-11151 GCA_036514555.1 Candidatus Subteraquimicrobiales bacterium | reverse complement strand
TATTGGCACTGCCGGCGTTTTGATGAAGCTTTTCTAGTTTCTCAAAGTCTTTTTCAGGGTCAGTGAGCTTGTAAATAAAACGGTAATAGGACACCTGCAGACCATCGGCAACTCTAATAGTCCCCGACAAATAGTTGACTAAAACTAGAATCAAAAAAACACTGGCTAAAATGACGATTAACACAACGGAAGTTCGTTCTTTCAAATTTCCCCTTAAAAGATATTTCCTGTAATTTTAAAAAAATCTTCTCTGTTGCACTGTGCCTAAATACCCCGTCTAGCCAAAAAAATTAATCTATTTGGCCTGCATAAGTGTGGCAGGTTATACATTTCGACTCCAGGTCGTGACAATCCTCGCAATAAGTTGAGCCATTCTCCCTCACTGCTGCTGGGTGTCCTTCGTTAGGATCAAACCAATTTGGGGCGTGTTTTATGTGACACTTTGTGCACCAAACTTTAAGAACATGACAGGCGCCACAGGAAAGTTTGTCTATTTTATCCATCGGAAGACTTTGGGCCGAGACATCCGCGACCCCCATCTTCTCAAGCTCGCCTCGAACAAAAACAAAATGCCATCCTCTCCAATTCGCCCCGATCTGTTCAGTGCGGGGATTTTGTTTATATTGCAAGACCTTACCTTCTTTAATCTCTGGGAGGGTGGGATAAATTTGGTTCATAGGGGCGCTATAAGGAGCTTGGTGAGACTGCGGCCTAAATCCCCGTTTAAGATGACACTTATTGCAAAAATCGAGTTCACTATCGGCCACGTGGCACTCGCGGCACTTCTTGATGCCAACTCCTTCCGAGGTGGCAACTTTAGGGTGCTTAGCAATCCACTCTTGAGCGGTCTTTTTGTCGTTACCGTGCTGTTTCATAAGAGCGGGATTATGACAGGGAAATTTGGAACACAGTTTGCGGTCGACCTTTATGGTGGCGTGTTTTCGATCACGACCTCTTAAATCAACTTCCTTGTGGCAATCGACACAGTTGACATCGAGAAAGGAGGCAGTAAGCATCGCTTGGTGCATCAAGCGATTTGCTATTTTTGTTTTATCTTTTTCCACCATCGTGCCGTGACAACCAATGCAACGAGCTGATCGCACCCGACTCGCGGCGCGATTATCCAGCTCTATGCTTTTGATGCGGTGTAGAGCTTTGATTCTTTCGGGGTTATTTTGGGGATTTGTAATGCGGTAGAGCGTACGGTAATACGAAACTCGTAAGTTATTGGAGGATGGTACTTTGATGGCACCTAGTGCGAAACTCGCCAAAAAGACAATCAGAACGAAGCTTATCAATACTATTATCAAAATGTTTCGTTCACGCAATTTTCACCTTCGGGGTCTATTTTTCGCAAGTATTGCTTATTTTTTCGACAACGTTACAAGTAGCCCCTCTTTTTCGTCCGATTTACTCTAAGAGAGATTATACCTACGGAAAAAGTTTTTTGCAAGAAAATTTTATGTTTTTGGCTGTAAACTAATGGTGGAATTACATCTCCAGGCCTCTTTTTAAATTTTAAAACTTTTAATATATAATTAAGAATTAAGGAGTGACGCACTTCGAACCCTTTAACTGGTACTAAGGAGAGGAATGGGCTCACGAATTGAACTAGCCGCTACTGTTGGCACTTCGGAGATCATGAACGAAATAGACACCGATGGCTTTGACTCTTTTTACTTGGGTAATCCCTTTTGCCTTAAGATCCGGGGCAATCTTTCATCGGACTTAGAAGCTCTTAAAGTTACCATCCGCTTCTTAAAAAAAGTCAGGAAACGAGTGTACCTGACCACTCCCGTAATTCCCACGGCTTCGGACTTCAAATTAATAAGTAATCTCTTGCAACTAGGAGTTAGTGAGAACGTTGACGGCATTGAAGTCCACGACGTCGGCGCTCTAAGGCTAGCCAAGAAGTATCCTCTTAAGATCCACTTGAGTGTCTTCGGAAACGTTTATAACCAGTTGTCTGCTTTAAAGTTTCATTCCTTGGGCGTAAAAAGGATTGTCCCAAGTCTTGAGTTAACTTTGGCTGAAATTGCTGAATTAAAGGCGGTTCCTGCTTTAGAATTGGAAATTTCGGTTCATGGCAAGCTACCCTTAGGAATTGCCAGCGCTTGTCTGTTAGGAACCTCCCTTAACTCCAAAAACGAGAAGTCAATTAATGCCTGCCACCAAGCCTGTCTTGAAGAAAACTTTCTTATACTAGATGGGCTAAAAATCCACACTAAGGGTACGGCCACCTTTACCGGAGCCGACTTAGTGATGGTTGAACACCTCCCCCTGATTTTAAACCAAGGTTATAGGCATTTCAGAGTGGAAGGTCTCTGGGAAACCGCTCAAAATCTCTCAAAAATTGGCCAGATTTACAAGGAAGCTTTTGAAGAGGCTTCGCAGGGAAAATCAGATCCCAAAAAGAACTTGGACAAGGTCCTCGAAATAACCCCTGAGGTCTGCAATGGCTGGTATTTTGGCCGTTCAGGAAGAGAGTACGTCTCAACAATTAAATCTCAAATCCCAAGCACCAAATGATCAAACTAAAGGCTGCAAGATACAGGTTCCAGGCCCCAGATCTGAATATCTAAAATTTAAAGTGACCGTTGTCCTCTTAAAATAGGAGCCAGAATGGTTGAATTGATGTCGCCGGCAGGAAGTTTAGAGGGAGCCAAAATCGCCATCGAGAATGGGGCGGACTCTCTTTACGCCGGTGTTAGCAATTTAAGCCTTCGACCTCGCCGGGTTGAATTTGAAAAAGGTGATTTCAAAAAACTGGTGGATTTTGCCCATGGCGAGGGCAAAAAAATCTACGCCGTTTTAAATGTGTTTTTGAAACCGGAAGATCTTTCGCTCTTTAAAAAAGAGGTCGAAGAAGTTTATCAAAACGGTGCTGACGGCATCATATGTGCTGATGTAGGAGTTATTAGCTACATCCGCCAAAACTTTCCCGGTCTCCCTATCCATATAAGCGTTCAAAACAGCGTAACCAATCCTCAAGCCGCCAAATTCTATGAAGACCTGGGGGCCTCCGTAATCGTAGTTTCCCGCAGCTTAGACAGGATTGAAGATATTGAAAAAATCAAAAAAAGTGTCCGAGCCGATATTGAGGTTTTCATTCACGGAGGAATTTGTTATCACTACGACGGGGATTGTTTTTTGAGCAGCTACTGGTCTCAGGAGATGTTATTTGACCGCTTTTTGGGGAAAGAGCGTCTGTTTGGACAGAATAATGCCAAGGGAGAATGTCATCTTATCTGTAAGAGAGAGTTTACCCTTAGCAAAAACGGCCACAAATTGAGTGAAGGACGCCTTCTTCGGCGCCCTGACTTGATCGGATTATCTAACCTCCCCTTGTACATTGAAATGGGGGTTAAGATCTTTAAGCTCGAGGGGCGGGCTATGCCCGTTTCCTACGTAGCGAAAGCTACCCGGCTCTACCGCAAAGCAATTGACCTCTACTTTGAAACCCCCGAGCAATATTTGGTGCCCGAAGAATGGCAAGCCGATTTAGAAGAAATTCTTATGGCCCGTCGTCAGTACGAAAGAAACTGGGATATCAAATAAACTAAGATAATTTAGGCTAAATTAACTGAGGGTGGACCATAAATAGTTTTTGTTTTAAAGTAATTTTATAATTTACCCCTGATAAACTAACTAAACCACGCGCTAAACCGGCGTAAACTGGCGCAGATAAGCTAATTCCCGCTCGGCCGTCTCAAAAATATTGTCCCCAAACCACTCAATCGAAATAAACCCGGGAAATTCTCTTTTGACTAGCTCTTCCAGGAAGGGCTTGTAGTCCATCTCCCCCGCTTTGAGCGGGGCGATTCCTTGAAATTCTTGAGCCGCTTGTCTATCGTGTAAAAAAGGATGGGGGTCTCTTCCTTGTATAACTTGGGAAAAAAAGGCGTTTTTGGCATGGATGTGGGCAACATGAGGATAAAGCGCATCGAGAACTTTTAAGGGATCCCGGTGAACCTCCCAAAGATGGTAAATATCGAGATTTACTCTTAAGTTTTGCGCTCCCACTCTTTCTAAAAGCATTAAGGTCGATTCGGTGTTATCCACTAAAGTTGAGGGATGCGTCTCCAAAGCCAGACTAATTCCCTTGCCCGCAGTCATCTGAGCCACTATTTTCAAACCTTTAACACAGTTTCTCCACTGGATTTCAGTTGCTTCCTTGCTTCCAACCACCCCCGTGAAAACCCGGATTAAAGGAGCTTTAAGGACACCGGCGAGCTCAATAAATTTCTCGGCCGACTCTAAACTCTTTACCCATTTATCCTGGCTGCCGGTAAAATCGAAATAGGGGGAAATCATTGGTATTTCAAGACCAAACCCATCCAGCCGCTTTCTTATTTCTTGGGCTTGGGACAACCCGCCACTTAAGTGGTTGGCCCAGAGCTCCAGACCATCGTAACCAAAATGGGATAGCCTCGGAATGATTTCAGAAAGAGACGTATGATTTTTCCGGAAAGCAATGGAGCAGAAGCTAAATTTCATCTATTCCCCGTTTTTTGTGTGGTAAAATAATAACACACAAAACTCATCTGATACCAGTTCCCTCATTAAGCCTGAGAAAAACCTAATTGGTGAAACTACGGAGGGGAAAGATGAAAAAGGGAGAGCTGATTGGGGTCACCGGCGCCAGTGGTTTCGTCGGCTCGCATCTTATATCCGGGCTACTTAAAGAGGGCTACAAAGTTAGAGCCCTCGTAAGAAGCGAAGAAAAAGGCGGGCGACTAAAAGAACAAGGTTGTGAACTTGCCACCGGCGATGTTAGAGATTTGGCCTCATTGGAAAGGGCCTTTCAGGGTGTCCAAGCGGTAATTCACCTGGTTGCCATAACCCGGGAAAAAGGAGATACCAATTTCGAAACGGTGAATCGCCTCGGGACCAAAAACGTCTGCGAGGCCATGAAAAAAAATGGAGTTTCAAGACTCGTCTATACCAGTATTGTTAGAGCCGGGCCAGAGGTAAAAAGCGCCTACCTCCGTTCTAAGTGGGCCGCCGAGCAAGAAATTAGAAAATCAGAGCTTGACTGGACTATTCTACGTTGTTCTTTTATCTTTGGGGCAGGCGGAAACGCTCTTGAAACTTTAGCGAGTATGATAAGGCGCTTACCTATTGTTCCAGTTTTGGGCGATGGCAAGTATAAACAGCAACCGATCTTCGTTAAAGATGTCGTCTCTTGTTTAATAAAATCCTTAGAAGAGGACAAAACGGTTAGAAACGTGTATGAAATCGGGGGACCAGAGCCCTTGGAATACAATCAAATATTGGATGCGATTGGAGAAGCCTTAGGAAAGAAACGCCGCAAGCTTCATTTGCCGCTCGCCATTAACCGTCCCTTAATCGCTATCGGAGAGCGGATACTTCCCAAGCCTCTGATTACCATACCCGAGCTCGAACTCCTGATTATGGACCCGATCCCGGAAAAAAACGTTATCAAGGAGGTTTTCGGAATCGATCCTCTCCCGCTAAGAGAAGTGCTTAAGAAAACCTTCAAAGAAAAGGCTAAAACGCCGGTTTGAGGCTCATTTAGCCGAAGTAGCCGGCTCAAAGGATACCGATGAAATCGATTCTTTATATAAGACTGCCTTGTCGGAAAATATACCCGGCCGGTCCTGTTTATCTTGCGGATTACGTCCACAAGCACTTCCCTACGGTTGATCAGAAAATACTCGATCTGTCCCTGGTTAAAGAGGATGAGGAAAAAAAAGTCCTTCTCAAAGTAATTGATGAGTTTAATCCGGAAGCGCTCGCCTTCTCCTGGCGGGATATCCAGCCCTTCTCCCCTGATGAGGATGACCCCGCCTTAAAAAACTCCTTCAAATTTTATTACAGCCCCAAGGTAGGGGAAAAAATAAGGGCATCTTTTCAAGGCCTGAAAATGATTCTCTTTTATGAAAACCGCATCCGGAAAAACCTTTCCCTAGTAAACCTGGCCAAGCGCACTTTCCCTAAGAAAAAAGTCTTAATTGGCGGACCCGCGTTTAGCGTTTTTGGAAGGACTCTGATCAAAAAATGTCCTGAAGATACCCTCGGAATCATTGGCGAAGGTGAAAATGTTTTTCTCAAAATAATCGGGGGAAAAGACGTTCTAGACGAGAGAGTAGTGCTGAAAAAAGACGGGGAGATTTTGTGGGGCACCCCTTTAAAGAAAAGCAGCAAAAAGTGGAGTTATGTTCCCCTTGAAAAAAGTACACCGGTTGATTTTGATTATATTACCTCAATATTTCCTGATTTTGAGGAATACATCCAAGATTTTGTGGGGGTCCCGACAAAGAGGGGTTGTCCCTTTAAATGCCTCTTTTGCCTTTACCCTCACATTGACGGCAAACAAGTAAGATACCGCCCCCCTGAGGTTGTTGCCAAAGACGTCGAAGCCCTTAACCGAAACTTTGGGGTAAAAAAAATTTGGTTTTGTGATTCTCAATTTTTCCCGGCGTCAAAATCTTTGCCCATCGCCGAACAGACCTTGGATGAACTGATTAAAAGAAAGTTAGACGTCCAGTGGACGTCTTACATAAGAATTGACCAGATAACTCCGGTGATAGCAAAGAAGATGCTCTTATCAGGAGTGGGAGACTTTGAGCTTTCCATCACTTCAGGGGCGCAAACGGTAATTGACCGCCTCCGCCTTGGTTTTAAGCTTGACCGGTTCTTCGAGGCCTGCCAAGCGCTTAAAGATGCCGGACACACTAATCAGAAATTGCGACTTAATCTGTCTTTGAACGCGCCAGGTGAAACTAGAGAAACTATTTTGGAAACCGTCAATTCGGTCAAGAAAATCTCTGCAATATTTGGCGAAGAAAACGTAAGACCCTTCCTTTTCTTTTTGGCGGTACAACCGCAGACCGGTTTAGCGGAGCACGCTGTTAAAGAAGGGTATTTGCCGGATAATTTTAATCCGCTGGCCCTGAACCCCTTCATCATTCGAAATCTAATTTATAACCCAGCGCCCCTAGGAAAAGTGATTGGTCGAGCAATGAACCAGGCTATGAAGAACGGGACCGAAATTGGCTGGCAGGTTCTTAAAAAGCTTGAGGAGAAACTTAAATAGGTCAAGGGTCAAGAGTGATGGGTCAGAGATCAAGGGTTAGCGAAGGACGCCCCATATTTTCAGGTTTCAGATTGTAAGATTTGAGTGTTTTGAGTAAGGGACAATGAGTAAAGAGCAAAATACAGAGGTTCAAGAGTCAAAACGCAAACTACCGACTCCCGCTTATCGACTATCGACTGATAGACGGGGTTGGGCCAGGATCATTGAAGTCACTCGGGCGCTTTTAGGTTTTTCGCGGGTCATAATCGCCACTTTTGCCTTGGCTCAAGCCGGACTGGGAGCAGTTCTAGCCCTCCAAAAACTCCCTCCTCTGAGAATTACTCTGATTGGGGCGATAGCTGTTCTCTCGGCATCCTACGCCTTAACCGCCACCAATGATATGCTTGACGTAAAGATTGATAAAAAGCGATTTCAGAGCCTGCGAGACTTCAAGGGTTTTGATGTTGGCTCTCTTTTCATCCGGCACCCCTTAGCTCAAGGAGTTATCAGCTACAAAATTGCCATTTCCTGGATTGCTTCTCTTTCGGTAATAAGTATGGTCTTTACTTTTTTTCTTAAACCCTGGTTGATCGGCCTCTTTTTGATAATGGTGGTCTTGGTGAGCTTGTATTCCTTTTTAAACACCATCACGACCTGGAAAATCTTTATCATTGCCGTTTTCGTAGCCTTAGGCGCGGTGGCGGGCTGGCTAGCCGTGGCAAGCCCCACGCCGTTACTGTATATCTTCGCGCTCTGGATGTTCTGTTGGGAAATGGGAGGAAGAAACATTCCCAATGATTTTGCCGATGTCGATGAGGACATGAATTTGGGCTTAAAAACAATTCCAACCGTTTTCGGAGCCAAAGTGGCCAGCAGAGTCGCGTTCGTTTTCTTAATTCTCACCTGTTTGACGGCTATCGCCATCGCAGTTTTCGCGAAGCTTGGGTTATTCTTCTTGGTATCCTCAATGCTCCTGGGGGCAATCCTTTTACTTCGGCCGGGGTATAAACTGCTAAAAGATCCCAAACCCGAAATTTCGCTGCAACTTTTTAATTTCTCCACTCTGTACCCACTTTTTATGATTTTCTTGCTACTTTTTACTTTCTATGCGTTTTAACCATTTCCCCTAGGCCCAACTGGCGTAACCAAGTGAGACTTAACTGATTGCTTCGTTCTCGGCGTTCACTTCCCTAATTGTAAAGAGCATCTCCTGGTGGAGAATTCCGTTTGAAGCCACAATCTCCGGAAGATAATCGTCAAAAGGAGCCCCATTAAAACGGCTTAACGTCCCTCCTGCTTCGGATACAACTAAACCCGCCGCTGCCGTATCCCACGGTTTGAGGCCGGCCTCCCAGAAACCATCGATTCTTCCGCAAGCGACATACGTAAGATCCAGAGTTGCCGCCCCGAGTCGTCTGACCCCTTGGGTCTTAAGGTAAAAGCTTTCGAAGTATTCAAAAATTTTTTTCGGATTTTCGTGGATGTAGTAGGGAAACCCGGTAGCAAGAAGCGCCTTCGACAGATGGCTGGTCTTAGACACGAAAATCCGTTTTCCGTTTAAAGTAGCCCCTTTTCCTTTTTCAGCCAAAAAAAGCTCGTTGAAGTTCGGATCGTAAACCGCACCTAAGAGAACATTATTTTCAAAGGCAAGGGCAATGGAGATCGCAAAAATAGGGAAACCGTGGGCGTAATTGGTGGTGCCGTCTAGGGGATCGATGATCCAAAGATACTTGGAGCCCGTTTTCTTGGCTCCACTTTCCTCAGAAAGAAATTCATGGTCGGGAAATTTTTTGCTGATTTCCTCGATGATCTGTTTCTCTGAGCGCAAATCGACCTCGGTTACGAGATCAATTTCTCCTTTAAAACTGATTTTTGTATCTTTGGCCAACAAGCGTTTGGCGAGCTTACCCGCTTCGAGGGCCGCCTTGACGGCAGTCTCCTTTAACTCGGAGATTTCTTCGATTTTTGGATTCATTAAAAAATTCTCCTCGCTCTCTTGTCGCTTTTTGGCTCGCACGTTGCGATGTTTTCAGAGTTTAACCGCCTAATAACTCTTTCATTTTATTAAGAGTCTCGGCGCCATAATAGGAACAGCCCGATTTAACCAAATCCGGCTTAATTCCGGCCTCTTTTATCAATTTGCGCACCTGGCCGGCAGAAACCCCCAATTTTTCGGCGACCTTTGCCGCGGTTAACATCATAACCTCTGGCTCCATCGATACCTCCTCAAGTTTTAGGTTGTTATTCTCAAACACCAATAAACACGGCTTGTTTAGAACTACATTTTTGGCTCACAATTTCCCTAGATCTAATTAATTTTATTTTTGGCCTTTCACTTCTAAGTTTACAATATTTAGGCGTTTGAGATTCAAAAAATTCTTTCTCAAACAACTAGGCTCAGATAATTTATTTGGGGTAAGGTGGATAAAGAACAAATGAGGTTAAAGAGTTTTCGATAACTTTTTATAAGTTACTTCGTAAATTTAGAGTTTCGGTGCCTGAAATTAAAAGGTGTTAGGATTCATTAGGAGTAAATAAGAAATATAGAAAGAATTACCGATGGACTTGATAACCATTCTTTTTATAGCCTTCGGGTTAGCCATGGATGCCTTTGCCGTATCTATCGCCAGCGGAGTCGCTATAAAACCCCTGAAAATCCATAATGCTTTCAAAATTGCCCTGTATTTTGGGTTATTTCAGGCGTTAATGCCGCTTGTTGGATGGCTAACGGGTCTGGCCTTAAGGGATTTTATTTCCAGCATTGACCACTGGGTCGCATTTTTTATTCTTTTTGTCATTGGCTCCAAGATGATTTACGAATCTACCAAGTTAAAAACGGAAGGTAAGAAGAATAATCCCTTAAGCACAAGGCTCCTTTTGAGCTTATCCGTGGCAACAAGCATCGATGCCTTGGCGGTGGGAGTGAGTATTGCTTTCTTGAAGGTTTTTATTTTGACTCCCATCATTGCCATTGGAATGGTAACTTTTTTTCTCTCGTATATCGGCGTTTTTGTTGGCAATAAATCGGGACATTTTTTTGAAAATAAAATTGAAATAATCGGAGGTTTCATTCTAATTTTCATTGGACTGAAGATACTCGTTGAACACCTAACTACGCCTCCAATTTAGACCTTAACTCAAATAAGGTGTTTATAATGAAACCTCGAGTTTTACGAGTTTAGAACGGAAGGCTTAATCAAAACAAAGGAACGGAAAGGAGACCAAATGAAACTTCGCACTCTCTTTGGACTTAACTCTTATGTATTTCTGATTTTCGGTCTGGCCGCCTTGGTAGCGCCAACACCCCTATCTTCACTTTATGGTGCCAAGCTCAACCAATACGGGGTTTATTCAACCCAATTCCTAGGGGGAACTTTTCTCGGTTATGCCGTGCTGGCTTGGTTCGGGAGAAACGCGGAGGAGTCTCAAGTAAGACACGCCATAATACTCGCTCTTTTCGTTACCTGGAGCACTGGATTCGTTTTAGCCTTAAAGGGGCAACTTTTCGGTGACTTTAACGACCTTGGCTGGGTACACGTGGCGGTTAGCTTTTTATTTGCCTTCGGTTATGGTTATTTTCAAATAAAGACCTAGGCCCAGAAAAATCACAAAAAACTGCTCTCAATCTTCCCCATCACTCCGTCTGATACCGCTCCCCATCCTCCAAGGATGTAGACTGTATCTATTTGGTCTTTGTAACCTTGAAACCAAAGGTTGGTTATTTGAGGAATGAAGTCCGTATTAACTAAAATCATTGGATAGGGACCTTGAGAGGCATAAGCTCCGCCGGCCAGGGCATCCGTAAAGTAGTCTCCCCTTGTTACAAGGGTGGTTTGTTTGTTGAAGTTAAAGATTGAGTTTCCGGAAGAAGCCACGTCTATCGCGGTATCGTATTCAGACAGTCCCCAGAGTCGGGTTAAGACGTTATATTTGTTTGCTCTGAGCCAGTTTTCTAACTGAGGGTGAACCGCTCCTGGGCCTCCCACAATGATTACACTTTTTATTCCTTGAAGAGCTAGTTTTGTTTCCGGTTCAGGCTCTTCACTAAAGGGTTTAACTAAGAGGATGGGCATGTTTTTGGAAGCAGCCGGGCCTGAGATAACTAAAGAGTC
>DATBWY010000080.1:0-4890 GCA_036514555.1 Candidatus Subteraquimicrobiales bacterium | reverse complement strand
GTGAAGCAGGGGCTCACTTCCTTGGAAGAAATAATGAGAGTAGCCACCTAAGACTAGGAGAGAACGTGATGGGTCCGGCATCCTTAGCCTCTTTTTTTTCTTGGGCATTTTTTGCCGGACCCGTCACGTTCTCTCCTAGTCTTAGGTGGCTACTCTCATTATTTCTTCCAAGGAAGTGAGCCCCTGCTTCACTTTTTCGAGTCCATCTTCAAATAGGGTCTTCATTCCCTCAGAGTGAGCCACTTCTCTAATTTCGTCACTCGAAGCGTGTTTAATCGTCAGTAACTCAATCTGTTCGGTCACTATCAATACCTCATAAAGCCCGATTCTTCCCTTGTAACCAGTATCGCCACAGGCGGAACACCCCTTTGGTCTATAAAAAATACGGGTTTCTTTTGGGTCTTGCTCCAAATTAATTTCTTCTAAAACCGCTTCAGAAGGGCTATAAGGCTCTTTGCACCGGGTACAGAGTCGTCTGGCTAGTCTCTGAGCAACAACGCAATCAACTGCGGATGAGATCAAGAACGGCTCTACACCCATTTCCGTAAGCCGGGTAATGGCGGAAGGCGCATCGTTAGTGTGGATAGTTGATAAAACTAGGTGACCGGTTAGGGCCGACTCGATTGCGATTTGAGCCGTTTCCCTATCCCTTATTTCCCCGACCATTACCACATCTGGGTCGTTCCGCAAAATTGACCGGAGTCCCGTCGCAAAAGTGAGTCCGGCTTTGGGATTAATCTGAGTCTGATTAATACCTGACAGACGATATTCCACCGGATCTTCGACGCTTATTAAATTTTTCTCTGGAGTATTTAGTAGTTCTAAGGCCACGTAAAGGGTGGTGGTTTTTCCGCTTCCACTGGGTCCAGAGACTAAGATAGCACCGTAGGGTCGTTTAAATACTTGTTCAAATTTTCTTTGCTCCTCATGAAGAAAACCCAGATCCTCCAGTTTAGTCGCCAAATTTTCTTTCTCTAGAAGCCGCAGGACTATTTTTTCACCGTATATAGTGGGTAAAGAGGCCACTCTAAAATCAACATTCTTCTGGCCAACTTTCAACACAAAACGTCCGTCCTGGGGTAGACGCCGTTCGGCGATGTCCATTGCGGCTATAATTTTCAGTCTGGAGATTACACCGGGCTGTGTTTTTTTGGGAAACACGAAACCCTCGGTCAGCACACCATCAATCCGGTATCGTACTTTCACTTCGCTTTCCTGGGGTTCAATATGAACATCTCCGGCACGACTGCGAACTGCCTCAGTCAGAATCAAGTCGACTAGCTTAATAATGGGGGCTTCCGTGGCCGAAGTCTCTTCGTCCTCATCTCCGGTTTCGGAATCCTCAGATTCGGATTTTGGGGTCACCGAGTCTAAGGCGTCCTCCACCATTTTATCCATACTAGAATACTTGGAAATAGCCTGCTCAATAGCCGATTCGGTACATATTACCGGCTTTACAGTGTATCCCGTAATTACTCTCAAATCATCCAGGTCAAGAACATTGGTGGGATCCGCAGAAGCAATAACTAACGTGTTCCCCTCGATGGCAATGGGCAAGACAGTATACTTTCGGGCGATTTCTTCTGAAAGCAAAGTTGCGGCTCCCAGATTTATGTTGTAAGTAAAAAGGTCAACAAAGGGAAAACCCAGTTTTTCGGCCAAAGCCAGCGCAATGTCTTTCTCGGGAACAATTTTCATCTTCACGAGGGCCTTCAGTAGAGTTTCGCCCTCCAGGTTACGGTTGACACGGTCCAAGTCTTCGGTCGATAAAAGACCCGCCTCTAATAGGGTTTGAGCCAGGGTCACGTGTTTTGCAACCATCTTTACCTCCGCAAAGAAACCTTCAAATCTCCCTATACTTTGTTTTCATCTCTTCAATGAGTGCTCGGCGCATGGCCTTAATAGGGGGCTTAACACCAGTCCATATTTCAAAAGAAGCTGCCGCCTGCTGAAGAAGCATCTCCAATCCATTGATGGTTTTGGCTCCCTTCTTTTTAGCTTCTCTCAAAAGAGGCGTTTCTGGCGGCGAATAGATCAGGTCGTAAACAATATGTTTAGAGGTTAAATTGTCCACCGGCAAACTGACTTCATCCTTTTCCGAACCTGTGCCCACCGGGGTCGCGTTAATAACTAGCTTAACTCTGGAAAAAATCCGGCTTAGATCGTCCTCGAAACTTATGACGTCCGCTTCAACGGCGGGAAACTTTTCAAGCAGTGCTTTTTTAAGAGCACGGGCTCTCTTTGGAGTTCGATTTAAAATAGCAATGTATTTTGACCCGGCTTTGGCTAGAGAAAAAACCGCGGCTTTTCCGGCCCCTCCCGCTCCCGCTACCAAAACCTCGTTATTCTTAGGATTAAAGCCGCTCTCTCGTAGAGATAACAGAAAACCTTGGCCGTCGGTGTTATAGCCCATTACAGTGCCATCCTTGAAATGCAGGGTATTTACGGCTTTTATCATTTGGGCCTCTTCATCCATAATATCAACCCACTCGACGACCTTCTCTTTATAGGGAATAGTTACGTTCGCTCCCACAAAACCCAGAGCCCTAAGCCCCGGAATAGCGTGCGGAAAATCTTTTTCCTTGACCGTTAGAGGAAGGTACCACCAATTTAGACCAAGCTTCTCAAAAGCAATGTTGTGAATTAAAGGTGACAACGTATAGCTTAAGGGATAACCTATTATGCCGGTAAGCTTGGTGAATCCATCAATCTTCACCATTCCCCCTCGGAACAGTTAAGCTAGCTCATTTTCAATTATTTTTAATTTTCATATGGTTAAGAATTAATTTTTCCAGTCGTCTAAGAATACGGGTATGAAACATTTCATCGTTCCCCACTGGGTTTACCAAAATAGTGAAAAGTTTCATTCTTTTGCCTCCGCAGATGTCCGTGAATAATTGATCACCAATAACGGCTGTCTCTTGAGCGGTGGTTCCCAGGATTTTCATGCCCCTTTTAAAGGCTCGGCGGCCCGGCTTTCCTGCCGGCGCTACTAAAGGCAAATCAATCTTTTGAGCCACATCAGTTACTCTCTTAGTCCAGTTGTTTGAAACTATCACTACCCTCAAACCCTTGGTTTTCATCGCTTCGATCCAAGCAAGAATCTCGGGCGAAACTTTTTTTTCTCGCCTCGGGACTAAGGTGTTATCCAAGTCGAGTATTATGCCTTTAACGCCCCGACTCTTAAGTTCACCGCCGTCGATGTCCAAAATATTGGAATAATATTTATCGGGATACAAAATCTCAAACAACTTTCCCCCAAACTTGCTAGATTATCAGCGCTTTCCATCGCTATTGCTTATCGGCTTTTTGGTGCTTTTCATTAACCACTGCCAGCTAAGATACTCAAAAAGTGGCTTTTACTCGCTTCTCTCACAGAAGTTATATGCCTTTCCAAAAGAAATAGAGTCGTTCAATTGCCTATAGCCTTCTTGCCTTGCCGCTTAAATTTTAAAAACTCCTGGTAATCGCGGGTAAAAGAGTGCCTTCCGCTGGCCGGATCAGTTAAAACATAGTACAAATAATCGACTGGCGCGGGATTAAGAGCCGCCTTGAGGGAGTCAGAACCCGGGTTAGCAATGGGGCCTGGAGGTAGACCCTTATTTACATACGTATTGTAGGGAGATTCAATTTTCAAATCTTCTTTGGTAAGACGAACTTTTCGCTCCGGCAAAGCATACTGGATGGTCGCGTCAATTTTCAAAGGCATCCCTATTGCCAACCGGTTGTAAACAACCGCAGCGACGAGGGGTCTTTCTTCGGCAACCTTTGCCTCCTTTTCGATGAGAGAAGCTATCGTAACAACCTGGTGTAAGGATAAGTTTTTCTGGCGAGCTAGGGTTAAATCAAGCGCGGAGGCTTCTTTGCCAAATTGTTCAAGCATAATCTCCATGAATTTTGAGGGCGTGGCGTTACTGTCAAAAACAAAGGTCTTCGGAAAAAGATAACCCTCTAAGCTGGAAGTTGGGATGTCTTTTAGAAAGGGATGTTTTGGAAACACGTTTTTCCCGTTTTTAGCGAGTTCTATAAACTCTTTTTTGTTTAAGAAAGTTTTTGTTTCTAACCTCTGGCCAATCTCATCGATGGTGAATCCTTCGGGAATAGTAATTTTAAACAGTTTCCGCTTTGGACCACGCGCCAAAACCTTTAGAGCGTCAGATGTCGACATCCCCTCATTAAAAAGGTAGCTCCCGGGGAGGATTTTGCCATCAACTCCGTCGAATTTCGCAAACAAAGTAAAAAGTAAAGGACTGGAAATAATCCTTTTTTTTGCCAGAAGAGCAGCTACTTCGTTGCCCGATAATCCTGATTTAATCTGTAAGTTTACTGGTTTTCCCTCAGGGGTGCGGAACATTAGTAAAAGCCAAAAAATGAAGCCAATTATTAGCAAAAGAACGGCTAATACAAGGGACTTTTTAAACATTTTCCTCCTGCGTTTAGGAGAAGCCTGAATTAATCTGCTTCGATTAGCGGTGCCTCTGGCGATCCAGATAATTCTGGAGCATAATGGCGGCGGCGACTTGGTGGGTTAAAAGATCATGCTTGCCTCTAAGAAAACTCTTGGCTGACAGGGTCGTTAACCGCTCATCCCAACTGTTTATGGCGATCGAAAACTCTTTCTTTAGGGCCGCAAGGTATTCATCTACTTCTTGGGCTTGCGGGCCCTTGGTACCATTCATATTAAAGGGCATTCCCACCACAATTTCCCCAATCTTGTATTCTCGCACAATTTTTTTAATGTGGCTAACTTCGTCTGAAAATTTTCCTCTGATTATCGTCGTAAGGTTGCTCGCCGTTTGTCCCAAAGGATCAGAAATTGCCACTCCCAAATATTTTGAACCGACGTCCAGCCCAAGTTTTCTTTTATTCACGTCAGCCCTCTTTTAGAGA
>DATBWY010000079.1:0-3318 GCA_036514555.1 Candidatus Subteraquimicrobiales bacterium | reverse complement strand
TCAATTTGAAGAAATATAAGTTTTGTTTTCGACCCTTTTAGAGATGTATTGAAAAACAGACTTAGAAGATAGGTGATAACTTTGGCTGATGAACCTAAAGAAAGCATAAAGATAAATATTCCGACGACTCTGCCTTTGATTCCCTTAAGAGACCTGGTGCTTTTTCCGAATTTAGTGCTGCCGCTAAACGTCGGCCGGGAGAAATCCCTCAAAGCTTTGGAAGAAGCCCTGCGCTCCGAGCACCTGGTCGTTTTGGCGGTCCAAAAGGAAGCCGAGAAGGCGGATCCCGATCCCGAGGATCTTTTTCCTGTCGGCTGTGCCGCCACCATCATGCAGGAACTTAAACTGCCGGATGGTACTGCTAGGGCCCTCGTCGAAGGCTTAGTGCGGATTAAAATTGAAAAATTCGTCCATGTAAAACCGTATATTAAAGTGCGGGCCTCGTTAGTGGAAGAAACCACAGAAACAGGCGTGGAAATGGAAGCACTAATGAGAAATCTCATTTCTCAGTTTGAAAAGTATGCCCAGCTAGGAAAACCGATTCCTCAGGAAGTTCTCTTAGCGGCGGCTAATATTGATGACCCAGGTCGCTTAGCTGATTTTGTCGCTTTTCACCTCAATCTTCGAACCGAAGAAAAACAGGAAATCCTAGAAGCTCTTGATGTCAGAAAACGGATGGAAAAAGTCGGATTGTTCTTAGGTAAAGAGGTCGAGCTTTTAGAGATCGGCGGTAAAATCCAATCAAGAGTTAGAGAACAAATGAGCAAAACCCAGCGCGAATACTTCCTCCGGGAGCAGCTGAAAGCCATCCAGAAAGAACTGGGAAACCTGGACGAACACGCTTTAGAGATGGAAGAACTAAAAGTCAATATCAAGGCGGCTGAAATGCCGGAGGACGTAGAGGAAAAAGCTTTAAAAGAACTGGGCAGGCTGGAGAAAATGCCGGCGGCGGCCGCTGAAACTTCGGTAATTCGTACCTACCTCGATTGGCTGATTGGATTGCCGTGGGCTAAAGAAGATGTGAAAAAGTTTGATTTGAAACAGGCGGCCCAAATTCTTGATGAGGACCACTACGGCTTGGACAAGGTTAAGGAGAGAGTCCTAGAATACTTGGCCGTCAACAAGTTGACTGAGAAACTTAAAGGACCAATCCTTTGTTTTGTGGGTCCGCCGGGTACCGGTAAAACGTCGATTGGCAAGTCGATCGCGAGGTCCCTGGGCCGGAAATTTATTCGGGTCTCCTTCGGTGGGATGCGTGACGAAGCCGAAATACGCGGTCATCGCCGCACCTACGTTGGAGCCTTACCAGGAAGAATTATCCAATCGATCAGCCAAGTAAAAACGAAAAATCCCATTTTTATGATGGACGAAGTCGACAAGATTGGGGCGGATTTCAGAGGCGATCCTTCCTCGGCCTTGCTTGAGGTTCTTGATCCTGAACAAAATTATGCCTTCTCCGATCACTATCTGGAGGTTCCTTTCGATCTTTCAAAAGTGATGTTCATTACAACCGCTAACATTTTAGACACGATTCCGCCGGCTTTGCGGGACCGAATGGAAGTACTTAGCTTCCCCGGGTACATCGAGGAAGAAAAGGTTAAAATCGCCGAACGGTTTTTGATTCCGAAGCAACTCTCCGCTCACGGACTCAAGAAGGACATGCTGGTTATCGACGAAAAAGCTTTGAAAAAAATAATCCGTGAGTACACCCGAGAGGCCGGTGTCCGAAACCTTGAAAGAAAAATTGCCACCGTTTGCCGTCGCATCGCCCGAAAAGTGGTGGAAAATACCAAACACAAGACATTCAAGGTTAACGAGAGTAACATTCACGGATACCTTGGCCCGCCCCAATTCCGGTACGGCTTGGCGGAGAAAAAGAGCGAGATCGGGGTGGCAACGGGTCTTGCTTGGACTCAGGTTGGCGGCGATTTGATCTCGGTCGAAGCTACCATTATGAAGGGTAAAGGAAGTCTTATTCTCACCGGACACCTGGGCGAAGTGATGCGAGAGTCCGCGCAGGCGGCGGTGAGTTACATTCGTTCCCGAGCAAAACAACTCGATATTGATGAAAATTTCTATCTCAAGTATGACATTCACATTCACGTCCCGGCCGGAGCTATCCCTAAAGACGGACCCTCCGCCGGCATAACGATGGCCACCGCTTTAGCTTCAGTCCTTATCAAACGGCCGGTGAAAAAAGATGTCGCGATGACCGGTGAGATCACTCTGAGAGGGCACGTTCTTCCTGTTGGCGGCATTAAAGAAAAAATCTTGGCGGCCCATCGAGCCGGTATCAAGAAAGTATTCATGCCGAGGGACAACGAGAAGGACTTGGAGCTCGTGCCGCAGCACGCCCGTGATGAACTGGAATTTACCTTTGTGGACCATATGGACAAAGTACTAAAGGGCGCCCTGGCCCCGCCTAAGAAAAAATCGGTGGCCCTAAGCTCCGCTGAAATCAGTCCTAGTGTCTAGTATCCGTTTCAGATAATTTTTCTTCCCCTTCGCAATCTGACGGAATTAAATAAGGGCACAATTATAAATTACTTTCAGTCAATCCTCCTTGATTAGCTTTTTTATCCGGGAAATGTCTTCGGCCGGAAGTTCTGCCACAATCAAAGTGCCTTCGGG
Organism: Candidatus Subteraquimicrobiales bacterium; assembly: GCA_036514555.1. Classification (GTDB taxonomy): domain Bacteria; phylum Actinomycetota; class Aquicultoria; order Subteraquimicrobiales; family DATBWY01; genus DATBWY01. Next base: position 687 of record DATBWY010000079.1, on the reverse strand, counting down.
GGTGTGCTCACTCGATAGAACCCTTCCTCCCTGGTAAATTCTTTCTAGAACCTTCCCCTTGTCAAAAGGAATTTTCAAGCGAACCTGAACCAGTTTGGGGACGATCTTTTTTTCAATCGCCGCAAGAAGTTCAGGAAGCCCCTCTTTGTTAAGGGCCGAAATAAAAACGGCCTCCGGGAGCCGTCCTTTAAGACCGGCCGCTTCATTCTTGGGGATTTTATCGATTTTGTTAAAAACCAAGATTTTAGGCAGATTGTCAGCCCCAATTTCAGCCAGCACTTTCTCAACCGCCTTGATCTGCTCTTCCATTTGGGGATGAGCGGCGTCAACTACGTGAAGCAAAAGCTGAGCTTCTCTCACCTCATCCAGAGTTGATCTAAAAGCCGCGATTAGCTCGTGGGGAAGGTCCTTTATGAAACCTACGGTGTCCGAAAGAACTACGGCGTGTTTTTTTTGAGGCAACCCGTCGGTTGAAGGAAAATCCAAACGGCGAACCGTCGAGTCGAGCGTGGCGAAAAGCTTGTCTTCAACAAACACCTTAGCATTGGTTAGAGCGTTCAGTAAGGTAGATTTACCCGCATTGGTGTAGCCAACTAAAGAAACGCTAAAGACAGCGCTTTTTTTGCGTTTTTTTCTCTGAAGAGTTCGTCTTTGGCGAAGTTTACTCAATTCTTTTGTCAAGTGCCG
>DATBWY010000078.1:0-24599 GCA_036514555.1 Candidatus Subteraquimicrobiales bacterium | reverse complement strand
TGGTAAGTTTTAAAGCTCCTCGTTCCGGGGAAACGGGCAGAGGCGGCGGTTTAGGGAAGGGTTCATCGGTTCCGGCAACTTTTCTTAGGATATATTTCTTATCAAGCCTCCCCGGACACTGGGTCGGGTTCAAATCCCGGTGAAGAAAAATTTGGGAGGAATGAACGTTATAATCCCTCAACCAGCCTAAGAGTACTGAAACCAAAGTTTGATACTGCGCTAGGGTCGGGTACCAGGAGAAAACATCCGCCCCCGTCAGAACGACACCCAAGGTATTCTCGTTGTGGCCTCTGGTGTGGGCCCCCGTCAAGGGCTCCGGGCGTCCCTCCTCTAAAGAGCCATCCCGACGGATAACTTTGTGGTAACCAATTTGAGACCAGCCTCTTTGGCGATGCCAAGCATCAATTATCGCCGCCGAAACATCGTCCGAGGCTGTGTAATGTAGAACTATGGCGTTAACGGTTCTCATTGCCAGACTGATGACTCCTTTTAAAAAGGTCTTCCGACGCAGACAGACCTGCCCGCCATTGCCCGTGGCTTCAGGCGTTCGGCAGGCGGGGCTCCGTTCTTACACCGCATAGGTTTGAATGCGCCTCGATTTTCTGTTTATTGGAAGGAACGACTTCTGTGTGTTGTTCCGAAACCACTGAGGTTCAATCAACGATTTTCGGACGGAGAGAGTACGTCCGCTGGATACTCCAGATAAAACTTGGTCTTAATCAATGTTTCTGATAATTGGGGCAAAAATGGGTGCCTCTTCCTCCCACAGTTATCCTTTCAATCTTGGTCCCGCAAACCGGACACGGCTCTCCGTGCTTCCGGTAGACTCGGCGAACATCCCCATATGAACCCTTGTCACCAGCCGTGTCTCGAAAATCCGAGGTTGAAGTGCCCCTTAAGCGGATAGCCTCGGTCAAAATTTTTGGAATACTTTCATATATCCGCCTTAACTGGTCTTTGGTCAGTTTTAAAGTGGGTGTTTTAGGATAAATTTTAGCATCAAAAAGAATTTCATCGGCATAAATATTACCAATACCGGCAATAACGGACTGGTCCATCAACACTTTTTTGATCGGGCCTTTTCGCCCCTTTAGGGCCTCTTTAAATCTATCAAAAGTGAAGTCGGGGTCCAGGGGTTCGGGGCCATAGTCGGCCAGAATTTCCGACAGCTTTTCGGTTGAAACCAGCCTTACACTGGCAAACTTTCTAAGATCGGAAAGAGCGAGCACTTTATGAGTGTCCAGGTCTAATATTAGATGAATAAATTGATTTTGGGGGTCCGCCAGGGAGCTTCCTGGTCGAGCAACCCATTTTCCGTTAACAATGGGGATAGTTTCGTCGGCGACAAGGAGATGGCCAGTCATTTTAAGGTGAATTAAAAGCGTTTTTTCCGCTGAAAGAGTCACAATAATGTTTTTAGCGCGGCGGGAGACATCCACTATTTTTTTCCCGACAATCTGCTGGGAAAACCGGTCAAAGCTTGGCTCTTTTACAATCTTTTCCCAATCGGTTTTCGCTTCTAAGATTCTGGCGCCAACAATCTTTTGTTTTAAGTCTTCTTTAACCGTCTCGACCTCGGGTAACTCCGGCATCCTTTTCCTCAACGTTAACTGGACACTTGTTGGGTCCCACGAACTTGTTTCGTCTTTGATTTGGTAAAGTCCCATAATTCTTAAAGAGATGGTATCCCAAAAACCTTAATAATTAAAGCCGAGAAGATTTTAAGTTGCGACCTTTGGATGGATTCGCTTTAGAGTCGTGAGTCTCGAGAATCCCAGCACTGCGAGCGGACCCTAAAAGAAAGAGATTCTTGCCTAGTTTATTCAGGAATGTTAAGATTATTCTGTTTGCAAACGACATTATTTTCAAATATTTTTAAAAAAATTTGCCAAACCAGCCCCTTATATTGGGCTTTAGAAGGAGATAAAGGTGATTAAAGTGTGTCACGTGTGCGGCAAGGGTTCCCTGTTCGGGAAGAAGGTTAGCCACTCCCATCGGCGTACCCCCCGGAGATGGAAACCGAACATTCACAAAGTTCGCGCCGTAGTGAATGGTTCCCCGAAAAAAATAAACATCTGCGCCAAGTGTCTCAAGGCCGGAAAAGTGGTCGTAGCGTAAGATAAACGTTAGAATTCAATCGATTCAACTCCTTTTTTTGCTTCAATATCCACGATTTCGATATTTCTCTTGCTTTCCTCGATTTTTATCACGGCAACTGTAGGAATCCCGGCTCCCTTTGGTATGGAGGGACTCCCCGGGTTAAGAATAATAACATCATCGCTTCTTTCTACCTCATAGATATGGGTGTGCCCGATAATGAGTATATCTATCAGGTATTTTTTGGCTAAATCGGCTAAACTTTTTGACTCCAACCGGTCCCCGTGATTAACCATAATCCTTAAGCCCTCAACAAAAATGAAGGCATAAGGATTTTCAATGGGATATTCGAGAGCAAGCGTGTCAACGTCAGAATCACAATTCCCCTTGGCAAAAATAATAGGAATTGGGGATCTATTAAGATCTTTGGCGAGCTTAAGTGGATTATAAGTAGTTAAAATTGGATTGAACGGGCCGTGGTAAAGAATGTCTCCGGCATGGACGATATAATCGGCGCCTTTGAAAACCTCTTGAGCGGCCCTCCACCCTTTTAGGTCACCGTGAGTGTCACTGACCACCCCGATTTTCATAATTCTCCTCGGCTGAAACTGGAATCAAAAATCCGGAATTAGGAAACTCTTAACTTTTGAGCTCAAGACTTGGCCCGAGCCTCAGGCCTTATGCCTTCGGCCATCCAAAAATGGTGCTAACTTTAGGTCCACGGAAGCGCCTGGGGCCTTCCTTCCCCTAGCGAAAAAGCCGATTTTATCTTTCCGGTCACAAGCTCTTTGGCGAGTTTCGTCGCTTCGGGGACATTCTTTCCTTGCGCTAAATGAGCAGCGATTGCCGAGGCAAAAATGCATCCTGTTCCACGCATCTCGGTTCCTATTTTCTCACCCGGAAATCTCCTCAATTCCTTCCCGTCATAGAGAAAATCTGAACTATCCTCCCCTTTTAGGTGTCCTCCTTTTATCAGAACCCACTTGGCCCCGAGGCCATACATAGTCTTGGCCGCATCATCTATGTCACTAGTGTCACGGACAGAAATCCCCGTAAGCCTTCGAACCTCCTCAATATTGGGAGTAACCAAAATAGCTAAGGGAAATAATTCTTCTTTAAAAACGGAAAGATCGGAGTCCTCAAAAAGGGGGGTGCCGTCTGAAGCCTTTAAGACGGGGTCCACTACCAATGGCATCTTTTGTTCTTTTAAAAACCTGGAAACGGCCATGGCGTTGGCTTTGCTTCCCAGCATACCCGTTTTAACAACACTTACCCCAAAATCTCTAAAAATCGCTTCTAGCTGGTCCAAAACTAGTCTTGGAGGTAAAGGAAAGGTAACAGTAACACCTAAGCTGTTTTGAGCGGTCACCGCGGTAATTACCGAGAAAGGAAACACTTTAAGTTGGGCCAAGGTGAGAGCGTCCACCTGAACACCAGCGCCCGCGCTTGGATCCGAACCACCAATTGTTAATGCAGTGACGACACCGGTTGATTCTTTAGTCATCCTCTTAAAACCAATCTCCTCTAAAATAAAGTCTAATCTCACAGCCGCAAACGTCTTAAAAACGGATTTCCCGGAGCGTGCCGCCCGACAAATTATCACGTCTCACTGCAAAGAAATTTCGACCGGCGTTCCCACCCCAACTTGATCAAAGAGCACCTCAATGTTCCATGGATACATTCGAACACAACCGTGGGAAGCGGCACGCCCTATGGATCCGATGCTCGGAGTCCCGTGAATCCTAATTCCCGGCGCACTAAGATCCAGCGCCCTTTGACCCAGAGGATTATCCGGTCCTGGTGGAATTTTATCAGGCATGCTTTGGGCCCAATCCGCCCCAGGATTGACCCAGGCCGGATTTTTTCGTTTTCTAATAATTCTAAAGTTTCCTTGAGGAGTCGGAAATTGGGGTAGTCCTACGGCCACGGGGTAAGTCCCTAAGAGTTGTCCCCCTTTGTGAAAAAAGAGTCTTCTCTGAGCAAGACTAATCCTTATGTGACTCGTATCAACCGTAAACACCCATTCTTTAAAATTTTTGTTACCAGCGGCGTCTACCACCTCTAGAGCGGCACTGTGGGTTCCGTCAAAAAATACTTGTGGTACGAAAAGAAGCGTCTGATTTTGAGGATCGTAACTGGTAGCAACAGTTTTTCCGTCAATCTTTAAAATGGCTGAGCGAATAACGGAATCCGGTTCATTTAACTTCGCAACCAGCTCCGGTTTTTGGGTACGGACTATTGTATTTGGGGCCGGGTTTAAAGTCACAATCTCCGGCGGAGCCTTGTCATAAATTACCGAAAGCACTTGATGGTACCTGTTGCCGGCCCGGTCTACCGTTGACATCTTTAATTTATTACTTTTGGAGTCAGTTTTTAGGTTGAGCGCAAACCTACCCTCCGGATCCAATTTAACCTTGGGAATTTGGCGGCCTTTAAAACTAACTCTAAGCTTAGCTCGGGGCTCAGTTGCTCCCGCCAAATCAAACTGAGGTTTCGCCGTTCCGATTAAGCCGTCTACCGATCCTTTTAGAGTGATTCCGGGAGGAATGGTGTCGGTGGTAAAATTCCAGGTTCTTTTGAGGTGACGAACCAGTAAAAACCGGTAATCGAGCGTAACTTTTAGGGTGTGCTTTCCCTCCTCAAGAGCGGCAAGCGACTTATAAATAAAACCGGTCGTCGAAAGGGAACCTCGCGAGGAAATATCTTCTCCGTCAAGGACAATGCGGGCTCGGACTAGCTTCACGCCCGGTATGCGCTCCCACTTAGCAGAGATTGTTGGAGCACCTACCGGAAGAAATGAATCTTCTTTTGGCACAAATTTGACGAACCGGTCAGCGAATCCATAAATACTTCCCCATCCTGCCAAAAAAAGAAAAAGAACAATGGAAGCCAGAAAAAGGATTTTACGTCTGGTCTTTTTTTTCATATTTTTTATAAAATAAAAAAATTGTTGAGCTTACTCCGTATCAAACCCATTTTATCATTTCGCAAACTTTCAACAAAACCCGGGTCTAGCCTTTGATTAGGAACTAAAGAATTTCTTTCAAAAATGCCTTATTTTGGTAGGTCCGGATTTACCAATAATTTTCGGCACGAAGCCTCTTCTTCCTTTAAGAGAAGATTAATCTTTTACCTCGCTCAAATAAGGATCGTATTTTTCTTTATTTTCTGGAAACCTAAACTTCTATGTTGTAAAATGTAACCCATCTTCTCCTCTTTTAGAGCTTTTTCCTGTTAAGGAGGGACTAGTGGCGAATTACTCTTCAGAGACTTTGAGAAACGTGAGTATAGTAGGTCACGGTGGTTCCGGAAAAACAACGCTTACTGAAGCAATGCTCTACACCTCGGGAGCCATCACGAGATTGGGAAAAGTTGACGACGGCACAACAACCAGCGACTATGATCCCGATGAAATCAAACGAAAAATGTCTATATCAACCGCTTTAGCCCCGGTGGAGTGGAAAAATTACAAAATTAATATTTTGGACACTCCGGGGTACGCCGACTTCGTCGCCGAGGTAATAAGCGCCTTAAGAGTAGCCGACATCGCCTTGATTAACGTCTGCGCTGTTTCTGGAGTTGAGGTCCAAACCGAGCGAGCGTGGCAGTACGCTAAAGAATACGGCCTTCCGCGTCTTGTTTTTATAAACCGCCTTGATAAGGAGAATGCTAATTTTGAAGAGACCCTAAAGATGGCTAAGGAAGCTTTTCCCAAGGCCGGCTTAACCCTTTTTCAGCTACCAATTGGCAAAGAAAAGACTTTCGAGGGAGTCGTCGACCTCATAAAGTTGAAGGCTTTTAAGGGAGCCGGCAAAGAGGTAAAAGAGGACAAAATTCCCGAGAATCTGGAGGCTCAAGCGGCTGAATACAACGAAAAATTGGTGGAGTCGGCGGCCGAAACCAGCGACGAGTTACTTGAAAAATATCTAGATTCCGGCACCCTCCCTGAGGATGAAATAAAAACCGCTTTGAAAAAAGGCATCTTGAAGGGCTCAATTATCCCGGTTCTTTGTGGCTCTGCCTTTAAAAATATTGGAACCAGCCTTCTTTTGGATAGCATTGTAGACTATTTTCCCTCACCCCTCGAGCACGGCGAAATCAAAGCCACAAACCCTCAAAATGAAGAAGTAGCAATAAAACCAGAAGAAAACAAAAATCCTTTAGCGCTCGTTTTTAAAACGGTAACCGACCCCTATATTGGAAGACTTACCTACTTCAAAGTGTATTCCGGTGCCGTCACAGCCGATTCGACCATTTATAACGCCACCAAGGAAAAGAAAGAGCGTCTGGGACACCTTCTTCAACTGAAAGGAAAAACTCAAGAAGACATTAAACAAGTTCCAACTGGAGATATTGGAGCGGCTCCCAAACTTGAAGTGACAACGACCGGTGATACCTTGTGTAGCGAAAATCAGCCGGTCATTTTGCCCTCCATTAAATTTCCTGAACCCCTCTTTTCGGTGGCCATTGAGCCCAAAACCAGAGGTGATGAAGAAAAGCTAAGTACTTCTCTGGCCAAATTGGCGGAGGAAGACCCTACTTTTACTGTCAAGCGGGATCCGGAGACAAAACAAACTCTCGCCTCCGGCCTTGGCGACCTCCACCTTGAAGTAATCGTGGACCGTCTCCACCGAAGATTCGGCGTTGAAACCACTCGTTCCGCGCCACGCATACCCTACAAAGAAACAATTCTTGCCAAAGCGAAAGCCCAAGGCAAGTATAAGAAACAAACGGGCGGACGAGGGCAATACGGAGACACCTGGATAGAGGTTGAGCCACTCAAAACAGGAAAGGGTTTTGAATTCGTAGACAAAATTACGGGAGGGTCGATCCCCAAAAATTATATTCCCTCGGTCGAAAAGGGTGTAAAAGAGGCCTTGGACACGGGGCTACTGGCCGGATGCCACATCGTCGACATTAGAGTAACACTGTACGACGGAAGCTACCACCCGGTTGACTCTTCGGATATGGCTTTTAAAATCGCTGGTTCTCTTGCTTTCAAAAAAGCGGCCCTGGACGCAAAACCTGTTCTCTTGGAACCAATAGTAAATATGGAAGTGATTATCCCGGAACAATATATGGGAGATACCATTGGAGACTTGAGCGGAAAAAGAGGAAAAGTATTGGGGATGGACGCTCGGGGGCGGAATCAAGTTGTTAAAGCTAAGGTCCCCCTAGCTGAAGTGGCAAATTACGCCAGTGAATTAAGATCTATTACCCACGGACGGGGCACATTTTCGATTGAATTTTCTCACTACGAAGAGGTTCCCAAGGATATAAGAGACAAAGTCATCGCTGAAGCCCAAGCAAAAACGAGTAATCATTAAAGTTCTTATTTAAAGTACGCAAGGAAGGTGTGATGAAACTAAGTTTTTCAGCTATTTCAACCTATAAGAACTGCCCGCTTTCCTATAAGTTTATGTACGTCGATAAATTACCAACTAAAAGAACCCCTGTCTTAAGCTTTGGAACTAGCCTGCACGCCGCCCTGGAAAAATTCTACGCCGTTACAGTTCCCAAACCCCCTTCCCTGGAGGAACTTCTGGGCCACCTAACTCAAACCTGGGAAAAAGCGGGTTACAGCAGTGAAGCGGAAGAACAACAGTACTTTGAGCACGCCAAGCAGGTCTTGACCAATTTTTACCACTCAAACGCTTCGCAATTTCAGATTCCGGCCGCGGTCGAACAGCGATTTGAGGTTGAACTTGATGGACACGTTTTACGAGGGATTATTGACCGTCTAGACAAACTTCCCGCTGGAGGTTATGAAATAATAGACTACAAAACGGGCAGAAATATTCCTCCTAAATATAGGGTTGATTCCGATCTTCAGCTCTCCATCTATTATCTTGCCTCCAAAGAACTGTGGGGGATAGAACCCGAAAAATTAACCCTTTACTTTTTGATCCCAGACCAGCGAATAAGCACCACCCGGAATGAAACCGATGCTCGTCGAACCAGAAATATTATTAGATCCGTGGCCGAGAACATCTCTAAGGACGGAGCTAACGGAACCTTCAAAGCTCGGGAAAATCCCCTCTGCCCTTGGTGTGACTTTCAAAATCGCTGCCCCCTGTTCAAACACAAATTTCTTAAAGAAGAGGCTGAGGGTGGAATCACTGGCGAGGATATAAAAAAGGTAGCCGACGAGTATGCGGGTCTAAAAAGAGACGGGGTAAAAATTCAGTCACGCCTCTCAGAGCTCAAAGAAATTATTCATAACTATTGCGAAGAGCATAAACTCACTCGCCTCTTTACCGAAAATACGATTATTTCTCGCGGCCGCCGTGTTCAGCCGCAATATAATTCCGAAAGGCTGAAGGAGATACTAGAACCCTTGGGTCTTTGGGAACAAGTGATCAAAGTGGATGAGGTTTGTCTGAGGAAGATTTTAGAAAGTGAACTTATGGCCGAAGAAATTAAACAAGCCGTTGAAACCGCAAAAGAAGTTGAGAATATAACCTACGCCCTTTATGTCCACGAAAACAGGAACTCAAATTAACCTTTTCGAGACTCACTCGCTTATCGCCCTGCTCACAGTCGGCTCTTAGATGACCTAGATAGACAAACAAAATTTTTAATTGTGCTCAGGATCAAATAGTCAACTCTCGAAGACAAATTAACGTCGGCGTTTAAATTTGGTCCGTTTCAGCCATTTCTTGTGCTTCTTTTTACGCATTTTCTTGCGGCGCTTCTTTAGGACTGAACCCATTATTTTACCTCTTAGTCATAATTGCGGAAGAATTCGACTTAAAAAGTTCAAGCTTTGATTTTACTCAAATTTTACTCAAAAAACCGTTAAGTTTCCGCCACTTGTCGATTTAAACGACACAATTTATATATAATATACAGTTCAATTAGTTAAGTCAACCTTTTCCTGTTAGGGTGTTTACCCAAACTTCAAGAATTTTGTTCTTCTTAATCTGGGGCGAATACTGACAAAGCTCGCGGGGCAACCCGAAAATTCATTGGGGTCTGGCCAATGAGATCTCCATCGGCCTGAACCAAAGAGGGATGACTCGACTCGATCAAAACTTCTCTTACTTTCACATATTTGACATCGGAATACTTAAGGTGCTTACCTCTAACCACCCCCTGAATATAGCGCACGAAGCTTCCCAGGTTTCCTTTTTTAAAGATGCAAACATCCAAAAAACCGTCGCTTATGCTCGCTTTTGAAGTAATACTGAATCTTCCAGCGTAGTATCTGGCGTTTCCGACCACCACAAAATAACCCTCTTCAGTACTTTTCCCATTTAAATTTATCTTCATTAGGGTGGGCTTGTATGTCAGCAAAGTTTTTATGCCGGTTAACGGATAGGCTAAATCCTTTAACACCCTTTTAACCTCTGGGCTGACATCCCTAATCAACTGGGCATCAATTCCTACTCCGGCTACTAAAACAAAATAGCGGCTATTAGCCTGTCCCAGATCAATTCTTTTTGTTTTTCCTTCAAATATTACTTTACACGCCGAGTGTACTTGAAATGGAATCTTCATCTCCCGGGAAAAAACATCTACCGTTCCGGTGGGAATAACCCCTAAGTTAACGCTTGAACCGGCAACACCATTTACAATCTCAGAAATAGTCCCGTCACCGCCCACAGCAACGACGGCATCATATCCTTCCCGTACCGCCCTCTTGGCCACTAAAGTGGCTTCCCCCGGAAATTTTGTCTGGAAAATCTCGGCTTGGCAGCTCGCTTTGTGAAACTCAGCCTTGACTTTAGGTAGAACCTTTAGGGTCCGTCCTTGGCCGGCAACCGGGTTTACTACTACAAGTGCTTTCATCAAAGACCTCAGAAAAACCTAATTTCAAGAGCTTAACTCGTCAAGCGCCTTTTTTAAATCTCGGGGTAGCTCGTCGGTGAAAGTAAGTTCTTGACCTGTTATAGGATGCTTAAAGCTTAGGCGATAAGCGTGCAAAAATTGCCTATCAAGTTCTAGCTCCCCTCTTGATTCCCTTTTTTTATTTTTATAACCGTATTCTTGATCCCCAACCACCGGATGCCCGATATACCGGAGGTGAACCCGAATTTGATGGGTTCTTCCCGTTTCTAGATCTATCTGGAGTAATGTATGTTTGTCAAAACGCTTTTTCACTTTGAAGTGGGTGACCGCTTTTTGACTCGCTCTGCCGGCAATCGTCACTCTGGTTCGGTCCCGATACCCTTTACCTAAAGGAACATCAATCGTACCCGAATCCATCTCTACTGATCCATGGACGAGCGCTAAATACCCCCGTCTAACTTCGCGGTTTTTTATGGCCTGCACCAAGGCGAGCTTTGATTGCTCGTGCTTGGCAACTATCATCAGACCGGAAGTGTTTTTATCTAAACGGTGAACAATTCCCGGTCTTAACATCTCGTCGCCCTCGTGCCCCGTCATCTTCACAAAATCTTTAGAATACGCCAGCAAAGCATGGACTAAAGTTCCTTTTTGCGCCGGAGAAACCGGATGAACGACCATATGCGGCGGTTTTGAAAGTATAAGAAGGTCTTTGTCTTCATAACGCACATCAAGAGGCAAAGTCTCGGGAATCAAGGCCTTCCCAAAGGCGGCAGGAATTTTAAAAAAGACTTTGTCTCCTTCCTTGAGATGATAGTGTTTGTTTGATTTTTTGTTGTTAACGGATACATGCCCCCCGGCGATCAGCCGTTGGGCAAAGGCGCGTGAGGAGATCTCTGGTTGCTTGGTTAAAAACTGATCCAGCCGCAAATTGATACTTTCGACGTCAACTTGCCGTTCGTGTCTTCGTTCGCTCACTTTAACCCTTTGAATTTCGAATTTCGAGCCCCAATCTTGCCGACCGAAAATTAAAACCGTGTGACCTTAAGGCTCCCGAATACTTTTCAGCAATTCCAAGATGAGAAGAAGGAACCCGAATACGATCGCGACATCGGCCACATTAAATACGGGCCAAACACGAAAATCTAAAAAGTCGGTAACCGTGACATTCAAGAGGCGGTCAATTAGATTCCCAAGAGTTCCTCCGACGCTAAATCCTAAAGCCATTTGGAGAAATTTTTTTTGGGGCCGGCCGAGATAATAATAACCGCTAAGAAGCAGGATTGCTATCAAGGAAATGAGTATAAAAAGGGCTTGCTGTCCGGAAAAGAGACCAAAAGCCCCCCCGGAATTCCTGACGTAGGTAAGATGGAAAACATTTTTTATGATGGGAACGGTCTGCTCGGGCTTGAAGGTTTCGCGGACAATGGTTTTACTTAAAAAATCGAGAAGAATAACTAAAATAATCGTGGCCGGGAAAATCAACTGGCTGCCTCACCAAGTGACATTTTAGAGAAATTACGACAAGTTACCAGCTTTCTGCTTCCTCTTTCTTTTTGCACTTTATACAGAGATCAACATAGGGTAGAGCCTTTAAGCGGGCGGGATCTATCTCATCGCCACAGTGGGCGCAAACACCGTAGGTACCCTTGCTCATCTTTTCGAGAGCTTGATTTACTCGACCCAGAATATCTTTGGTATTACGTTCCAAAGAAAGATCGCGCTCTCTCTCGAAAGTGGCCGTGCCAATATCGGCGAAATTGTCTTCATAGGAGTTTTCGCCACTAAATTCGGATTGGGTATTGTCCACTATGCCGATCTCAATTTCTTTTATATCCTTTTCCAACCGAGCTTTCTCTTTTAACAATCTTTCTTTAAAAAATTTCAGCTTTTTCTGGTCCACAATACTTCCCCCTTGAATACATAAAAGCAGAGTCTTCATCCAGCAGATAAACACCAGTTGAATCCGCGCTAAGAGCTAATTATATCACTTAAAATTTAATTTCAAAATTAGACTCTATCTTTGATGGCATCTAAACACTGCGAACATAAATTTTTATGTTCAAGATTTTCACCGACACTTTCCCGGTAATTCCAGCAACGTTCGCATTTTTCTCCTAAAGCGCTTTGAACTGCTATTTTTATTTCCAGCTCTCCGGCCTTTAAGGCCTCAGCCGGAGCGTTTGCCATATCCTCCAATGCCACTTGGGAAACGATAAACAAGGTAGGGAGCACTTCCTGGAAGCTTTCGAGGAACGAGAACCACTTTGATCCGGCATAAATGTTAACTCGAGCCTCTAAGGAATTACCAATTACCTTTTGTTCTCTGGCAAGCTCAAGCGCTTTTAAAACTTCTTCTCTAACAAGCAGAAATTTCTTCCATTTTTCGTCCAGAACTTTATCAAAATATTTTTCGTTCTCCTCCGGCCAGGAGCAAAGCTCCACGCTAATTTCCTCCTTCGCTTCTTCCGGCAAGTGTTGCCAAACTTCTTCGGTGGAAAAAGTAATAATGGGTGAAACAATCTTCACCAAGCTGGTTAAAATTTCAAAAAGTACCGTCTGTGCCGAACGCCGTTCCAAAGAGTCGGGAACGGATGTATATAGTCTGTCCTTGAGGACATCAAGATAAAAACCGCTAAGGTCAATTACGCAAAAATTGTAGATAGCCTGGTATACCTTGTAAAATTGGTACGACTCATAGAATTGGGTTACTTGTTTTAAGAGAAGGTTCAGTTTGAGCAGACCCCACTTATCTATCTCTTGTAAGTCGTCGTATGAGACCTTATCTTTTCGGACATCAAAATCATAAAGATTGCCCAAAAGGTAACGGAAGGTGTTTCTTATTTTTCGATAGGCCTCTGATACTTGACTCAAAATATCTTCCGAGATAGCGATGTCAGTAGTATAATCCGCGGACGCCGTCCAAAGCCTTAAAATATCCGCCCCCAAGCTCATAATGACCTGTAAAGGATCGATAACATTGCCTAAAGACTTAGACATTTTTCTCTTTTCTTCGTCTACCAAAAACCCATGGGTAAGCACGGCATGATACGGGGGTTTGCCATCCGTTCCAATTGAGGTTAAAAGGGAGCTCTGAAACCAACCTCGGTGCTGGTCGCTACCTTCGACGTAAAGATCGGCCGGCCATTTAAGCTCGGGGTGATTTTTAAGAACCGCGGCCTGGCTGATGCCTGATTCAAACCAAACATCTAAGATATCGTTTTCCTTAACGAAATGGCCCTGGCCGCACGAAGAACACTTGATTGAGGCGGGTAAAATTTCTTTAACGTCCCTTTTGAACCAACTATCGGCCCCTTCTCTTCTAAATAACTCTTCCACTACCTCCAAGCTTTCGGAAGTTACTAGTTCTTGGTGGCAATTTTTACAATAGAAGATGGGAAGGGGCACTCCCCAGGACCTCTGTCGTGACAGGCACCAATCAGGCCTTTCGTTTAACATCCCGGTAATCCGGTTTTCACTCCAGGCGGGAATCCATTGAACGGATGGGACCGCCTGAAGAGAACGGCTTCTTAAGTCACCTTTTTCCATCGAGATAAACCACTGCTCGGTGGCTCTGAATATCACCGGATTTTTACACCGCCAGCAATGGGGATAAGAATGCTTAATTTGAGCCGTCTTGAGAAGGAGGTGCTCTTTTTGGAGATACTCGATGATCAAATCGTTGGCCTTTAAAATATGGACACCGCCAAACTGGCCCGCTTCATCGGTAAAAAATCCTCTATCATCCACTGGCATCGGAGCCGGAAGGTTATATTTTAGACCAACTATATAATCTTCTTCGCCGTGACCAGGAGCAATGTGAACGCAACCCGTTCCTTGATTCAAATCAACAAAATCCGCCAAGACCACTCGGGAATCGAAATCTTTTAGGGGATGTTTAACTTTTAGATTCTCAAATTCCCTCCCCTTAAAGGTCTTTAATACTTTGGACCCTTTTATCCCTAGTTCCGTAAAAACGGAGGTTAAAAGATTTTCGGCCAGGATGTATATTTCCTTACCCACCCGGACAAGCGCGTAAGGGGTGTCCGGATGAAGAGCCACCGCTACATTGGCCGGCAGAGTCCAGGGAGTTGTTGTCCAAATTAGAAAGCTTTTAGGCTCGGGATAACCGCCTAAGAAGGAAGGATTATTTTTTATTTGAAATTTAAGGTATATGGAGGGGGATTCTTCGTCTTCATATTCAATTTCCGCTTCGGCCAGCGCCGTTTGACAGTGATAGCACCAGTGAATCGGTTTTTTACCCTTGTAAATCATTCCTTTCTGGTAAAGTTCTCCAAAAACTTTGACGTTAGTCGCCTCATAATCAAAATCAAGAGTTAAATAGGGTCTGTCCCAATCTCCTCGTACACCTAGCCTTTTAAACTGCTCTTTTTGGCGCTCAACAAATAGAAGCGCGTAATCTTTGCACATCTTCCGAAATTCTTCGGCACTTAAGTCCGCCTTTTTGAGTTCTAACTTCTTCTCGACTTCGTATTCAATGGGCTGGCCGTGACAATCCCATCCCGGCACAAAGGGCGAAAAATAACCCCGCAAAGTTTTGTATTTGACAATAATATCCTTGAGCACCTTATTTAGGGTATGACCCAGGTGAATATCGCCATTAGCATAAGGGGGCCCGTCATGGAGAACAAAAGAAGGTTTTCCCCAATTTTTTTTTGCGACCAAGCTGTAAATGTTGTTATCTTCCCAAAATTTGAGAGTCTCCGGCTCTTTCTGGGAAAGGTTTGCCTTCATAGGAAAGGTCGTTTTTGGGAGATTTAAGGTCTCCTTGTAAGCCATTTTCTTCCTCGCGCGGACGCCCCGCCAATGGTAGACGTGAGCTCAAGTGGCCAAAGCATAGTCTGTCTTGCTCGCCAAGAATTGCTCCCCAACTTTAAGGAAGCGTGCCAATAAATTAAGATTGTATCAAAAAGCCCCGCTAGGCGGGGCTTTACTCAAACATTACAGCCAGGCCTTAAATTGTCACCGGGTAATTTGTTGTCAAGCCCAGTGGTGTTCACCCATATTTTAGTTCAACTCTTCTTTGAGATTCTTTCTGTCAGCAGCATGAAGAGGCGGGCGGTTCTGTTCCATCTCCTGGACCTCTGTTGGCACAAAAGGAGCCTTCTTTTTGTCTTTTTTCAGCTTTTTCTGATCTTGTTTCTCATGCTCTTTGATTTCTTCCCGGGCCAATTGCCCTCTGGTTTGGTTCTCAATTTCATCCACCAAACCTAAGTAAGACTCCAGTTGAGACCGGAACTTGAGACGAAATTCCTCTTCAGCCTGCTTAAGGCTGTTTATCGCCCGCTGGATGGTCTCTCGCTCCTTTTCGGCTTCCCGGATAACTTCTCTCGCCCGAAGCTGAGCGTCTCTAACGTTAAGTTCGGCCTCTTTCCTGGCGTTACCTTGAATCTCATCAGCTGACTTTTGGGCCGTAATCAGAGTATTTTGCAACGTCTGCTCGATATTCTCATATTGGTCAATTTTTTCTTGAAAATTCTGAAACTTCTCTTTAAATTCAACGTTTTCTTTAAAAAAACGCTCGAACTCTGCCGCTATCTCGTCTAAGAAAGCATCCACCTCTTCTTCGTTGTAACCTCTAAGGGACCTGCGAAATTCTTTGTGATGAATGTCGAGTGGCGTGAGTCTCATTTTTTTCCTCCTCCCAGGTTTAAAAAAATTAGTAAAATAGTTACGGCAATTTTTCCTTAGTCCTTCGAAATTTTTCGATAATTTACTGCTTTTGCTGCTACTTTTAAAATCTAAACCCAAAAACAATGAGAGTTAGAACGGCCCGTTCAATTAATCTTAAAACGATTATAGCAACTATGGGAGAAAAATCTATACCGGCGCCGCCCAACGATACCATCGGAAGAATTCGTCTAAACAGTCCTAAGTAGGGCTCAGTAACCTCATATAAGAAATTCAAAAGCGACTGTGATAATTCGCTGCGCGGAACCACGGGAAACCAAGAAAGTATTATCCGAATAAGAAGCAACCAAAAATAAATTTCGAATAAAAATCTCACTAAACTGACTACACTTACAAGCACTCCGCGTTCCTCACAAACAGAATTTAAGACAAAATTTACCCTAACTCTCGGGCTCGTTCAATAGCCGCTTCTACTGCCTGAAAAACCCCCGCTCTGAAACCTGCTTTTTCGAAAGCTTCCACCGCTGCCATGGTAGTTCCTCCAGGCGACGCTACCATGTCCCGTAGTAGAGCAGGATGTTTCCCGGTCTCTTTTAGCATTTTTCCAGCACCAACTAACGTTCCCACCACGAGCTTGGATGAAATGTTTCTGGCCAGACCCGCTTTAACTCCAGCATCAATGAGAGCTTCCGCAAACAGGTAAAAATAAGCAGGACCGGAACCACTTAACGCAGTGGCTTCGTTTTGATACTTTTCCTCTAAAAAAATCACCTCCCCCAGGCTGGAAAAAATTTTCGCCGCTAAATTTTTAGCCTCCGTTGAGGCAACAGCACTCACGCTGATAACTGAGGTAGATTGCTGCACTAAGGCACACGAGTTTGGCATTACCCTAACCAGCGGAATTTTCTTGCCAATCCTACTTAAAATGTGCTCCGTGCTTATTCCGGCCGCGATCGAAATTAGTATCTGCCGGTTTGTAACCACAGAGGTAATTTCGTCAAGAACCTCATCAATTCCTGCCGGTTTAACCGCCAAAATAATTACATCGGCTTGCTTCACCGCTTGCTGGTTACTTTCAGCGACCTTAACCCCATAAACTTTTTGAAGTTCAGAGCGTCTAGATTCACGAGTATCGCTTACGATTATGCTTTCTGGGTTCAGAGCTTGAGAAGAAATTAGACCTTTGAGCAACGCTTCCCCCATCACTCCGGCGCCAATAATTGCCAGGATTTTATCTAGCACAACCAACTCCATCTTCTGACTTCTATCTAAAGTCAGTCACTTACATAATTTACGCTTTTCTCGGCCTAGAAATCATCTTGAAACTGATTAAACAAACCCTTCTCCCGTAATCTTCTTTTTTCCTCCGCACTAACCTCTACATTGGAAGGAGTCAGGAGGAACACCTTCTTGGCAATTTTTTGAATACCTCCGTTCAAGCCATAACTGAGCCCGCTGGCGAAGTCAATCAAACGTCTGCAGAGCTCCGCATCGTTTTGCTGAAGATTTAGAATAACGGGGATATTAGCCTTAAACTTGTCGGCGATTTGTTTGGCATCCTGGAAGTTCCGGGGTTCAACAATGTGTACCCTTGTCTGGGGTGTGGTAGTCACCGGTCTAAGGACGGCTCGTTTCGCCCTCATAATATCGGGTGAACGTTGGATCCGGCGTACCGCTGGAGAAGAAGATTCCTCATAATTATCAACTATCTCCTCCTCTTCAAACTCTTCTTCTTCTTCGTAGGCTAAGCCTAAGTAGACTAAGGCCTTTTTCCAAAAATCCTTCACTTTAAAGCACCTCTTAGTTTAATCGTCTGCTCCCCTAAAAATGGCAGTGCCTATGCGCACCATATTTGATCCCTCTTTTATAGCTATCTCAAAATCATTGCTCATACCCATGGAAAGATATCGCATGTCATAGGGATATTTGAGAGATTTTAACTCTTCGAAGAAACTCTTAGATCGAGCAAAAATAAGCCTTACGCGTTCCGCCGATGCTAACGGAGCCATGGTCATTAATCCTTGAATTGATATGTGTTTAAGTTTGGATGCTTCTTTGAGAAAGTCCTTCGTTTCCGCGGGTAAAAATCCGAATCTATTTGCATCTTCAGAAAAATTCACCTGCACCAACACATTCTGCACTTTTCCTTTTTGTTCTGCTCTTTTATCGATTTCTTCAGCGAGCCTTGGATTATCCAGAGAGTGAATAAGGTTTATTGAATCTATAATATACTTGACTTTATTTCGTTGCAAATGTCCCACGAAATGCCAGTTTACTTGAATGTCTTCCGCGCCCAGAAGCTCTATCTTTTTCGCAACTTCCTGAACTCTGTTTTCACCGATATCGGTAACCCCTTGGTCAATTGCCTCTTTTATCCGGGCAACCGAAACATTTTTGGTAACAGCTATTAACTTAACTTCAGTGGGGTCCCGTCCAGCTTCGAAACAAGCTTGCTCGATTTTTTCCTTGACGTTTCTTAAGTTTGACGCAATTATCATCTATATTTCGTTATTTATCCCCAAAATCCTCGATTTATCTTAAAAAATTATTCATTTTAAAGTGATTATACCCTAATTTGTCCAAAGGGAAGTCTCGAAAATCGTCGTTACCAAGAAGTACCCCAGATTCTTTAGGTACAATTTCCCCGACTTCGGTTACTAAAGTCTTGGTCTTCTTCACGATCGAGGAAGCTACCTGCCCCACTTTTTGAGGAGCTACCGTAAAAACTAACTCATAGTCCTCTCCTCCCGCTAAAGCTAATTCCAAAAAGTGCTTGTTTTGATCTTTAGCTACCTTTTTAACACCAGGGGCAACGGGAATCTTTTGGGTAAAAATTCTGGCGCCAACTTTGCTCGCTCTGGCGATGTTCGAAATTTCCCGGGCTAAACCATCGCTGATGTCTTCCATAGCCGAGGCGCCCTCTTGTGATGCTATTCTGGCCTCAGTTATTCTGGGATTGGGAAAAAAGTGCGCTTGAATCAGCTCGCTATCAGGATTTTCTATGCCTGAATCAAGAAGCAGAAGACCAGCGGCGGCCGCCCCAAGCTTGCCGGTAACCAAAATCCTGTGTCCTACTTTAGCCTCGTTTCTTCGGCGCAGGAGTTCGGGCTCAACCTCGCCCACAATAGTCGCGGTAACCGAAACAAGAGCCGCTCTCGACACGTCTCCCCCAACCACAGTCACGTCGTAATTCGCCCCGAGAGCCATCATTCCCCGGTAAAATTCTTGAATCCATTTTAATTCAGTTTTTGGCTTTAAACCCAAAGATACCAGGGCAAATCGAGGCAAGCCCGCCATAGCGGCTATATCACTTAAATTTACGGCCAAAGCCTTGTAACCCAACTGGTACGGCAAGATTGAATCCAGCTTAAAGTGGACCTCTTCTACGAGGATATCGGTGGTTAAAACGGTGTTGTGGCGAGGGGAAACACAAACGGCGGCATCGTCACCCACAGGAACCAGTACCCGCTTATCTTCCTTTTGAATGATCTTTGAAATTTCCTCGATAAGCTTTATTTCCCCGATTTCCTCAAGGGTCATCTTTTATCAACACTTCCCAGTCGAGCTAGACTTAAGATACTCACTAGCTAATTTCAAGGCACAATAATCGCCGCACATGGTACAGGCGTCATTGTGGGGGCCTTTTCTTTCCTCATGCGCTTCTTGGGCTTTTTGAGAATCCATTGCCAACTCAATCTGGTCCTTCCAGTTTAAATCGGCCCGGGCCCGGGCCATCTTCAAGTCCCAGTCGGAGGCCCCAGGGACTCCTTTTGCAATATCAGCAGCGTGAGCCGCAATTCTGGAGGCGACAGTCCCTTCTTTCACGTCCTGAACGGTCGGAAGACCCAGGTGTTCCCGAGGAGTAACATAACATAGGAAATCGGCCCCATAAAAGGCCGCTAAAGTGCCACCGATAGCCGCCACGATATGATCATATCCCGGAGCGACATCCGTTACTAAGGGTCCCAATACATAAAAAGGAGCTTCTTTGCACAGTTCTTTTTGTAGTTTTACGTTGGCTTCGATTTGATTAAGAGGTACATGACCCGGCCCTTCCACAATTACCTGAACGTCCGCGTCTCGAGCCCTGTCGACCAGTTCGGCCAGGACCGAAAGCTCACTTATTTGGGCTTTGTCGGTGGCGTCAGCCAGGCACCCGGGACGTAACCCATCCCCTAAGCTTAGAGTGAGATCATATCTTCTCGCCAGATCAAGCAGCCGATCAAACCCTTCGTATAGAGGATTCTCCTGTTCGTTGTGGCGAATCCAGCCCGCGAGGAAAGTTCCTCCCCGACTCACAATGCTGGTAATCCGCCCGGTTCTGCTCAAATCATCCAAAACCTTAGTTGTCACGCCACAGTGAACTGTCACAAAATCTACCCCGTCTTCCGCCTGCTTTTCAATCACTCTAAAAAGATCCTCTGGGGTCATCTCCACAATGCCGCCCTTTTTTTGCTGCGCTTCCACCGCGGCCTGATAAATAGGAACCGTTCCCACCGGCACGGTAGACCTTTTCAAAATGTCCCGCCGAATCTTATCTAAATCGCCGCCGGTGCTTAAGTCCATGACAGTGTCTGCGCCGGCTCTTATAGCAATTTCCAGTTTCTTTAACTCTTCTTGGAGATACGGAAAATCGGCGGAAGTCCCGAGGTTAGCGTTAATCTTGGTGCGCAGGCCCTTACCAATTCCCGCGGGCGACGCTAGAGTTCTTCCGATGTTTTGAGGAATGACCACTTTGCCCTGAACGATATGTTCAAGAAGGGTCTTTAGGTTCACTCTTTCAAAAGAGGCTACTTTTGTTACTATTTCAGGAACTTCGCCCGCTTTTATCCTTTGGATTAAAGTCATTTTTCTTGCTCCCATCTCATTACTCAAACTTTTCCCTTCAACCTCATCGCCTGTATAACCTGATTTTATCGAGAAGAGACTGAGTAGCCTCTTTCATGTTTTGGGCCTCGGAGATAGCGGAAATAACGGCGACCCCATCGGCCCCCGCCTCCAAAACTTCCCTCACATTATCCCCATTTATTCCGCCAATTGCGACTACAGGAATTTTTAGGGCGGCTCTAATTTTTCTCACAGCCTCACAGCCAACGGGCTTTCTGGCATCACTCTTACTGGCCGTTTCAAAAATAGGCCCCAAGGCAACGTAGTCAGCTCCCTCGGAGACTGCCGTCTTTGCCTCCTCGGCTCTTCCCAGAGAGACGCCAATAATTTTTTTTGGCCCCAAAATTCTCCTGGCCATCGCGACGGGCAAATCTTCTTGACCGAGATGAACCCCGTCGGCATCAACAGCTAAGGCTATGTCTAGACGATCGTTAATGATAAGCGGTATTTTAGCTTTTTTGGTCGCTGCTCGAATTTTTAAAGCTTCTTCCAAAAATTCTCTGGTCGGGGCCGTTTTTTCGCGCAGCTGGATGACACTGGCTCCGCCGTCAATCGCGGCTTCGGCTACCTTCAGATGACTTCTTGCCAGCGGAGGAAATTCAGCAGTAATTGCATAAAGACTTAAATCGATTCCGCGATCCAGCCTTTTGGATTCCGGCCGTACCCCCAAATTTATCCTTGCCACCTTAACTCCTTGAGGTCTTGAAAAAATTTCTCGTGTTCTGGGCAAAGTTCATATTCTCCCTCGAGCTGAGCTCTTATCACTTCTTTTTGCCAGTGAGCATTGAACAATCGGCAATTTTGATCTTTACAAAATGGTTCGTCTTCAAAGTGATGAAGGATTGCCTGAAGCGCATAACCTTTCAAAACCTCTGTGAGCCGCTGGTCTTCGTGTTCAAGCAACTCATTGTTCCGGGCTTTTTTAAAATCCTCCAAGGTTTCGGGATCGAACCCCAGCGATAAAACCTGTTGTTTCAACCAGTAATACTCTTTGGGCTTAGCCGGCGCCTCCACAACACCCGTGGTTGAAATGATTGAGGGAAAACTTAAGACAGCGACTCGTGCGTGATAACGGGCGCTTACTTTGTCCCAGGTGCCAATAAGCTGGTTTGTAAAGATTATGTGAATGAAACGCCCGTTTTGCTCTTCTTCCGGCAATAAATTAAAAAATAGAGAAACGAGTGGAAATCCGTCGTATAAAAGCCCAAAAGATTTGATTGAATGGTCCAAAAGTCTTCTTATTTCGTACTCTATTTCTCCTTTTAAGGGAGCGAGCGATGACACGCGGGAAACGTCTCTAATCTTGGTTTGAGCTAATTTTTGAGCCCATTTTTCTAGTTCTCTCTCTCCCGGCTTCCGTGAACTCACAAAAAAGTCAAAGATGGCCGGTCGCAACCGAACCTTAAGGCTGGTTTTTTCCTCAAGGTAATTTTTTATACTCTTCGTATCCAATCTGGTTGATTTCGGCTCATCATAAAGATAGACAGTGATTTGACTTTTTTTCATGTTTCTTTAGATTTATTCTTTTAAAACTTTCTCTTCTTCCTTTTCCAAAATTTTGTCGGCGATTTCCGCCGCCCTTTTTCCGGAAAGAAGCATGGCCCCAAAAGTTGGTCCCATCCGGGGCAGACCGTAAGTGGTCGAAGTAGCCATACCGCAGACCATCAGACCGGGCGCAACCTCGCCAGTGTGCTCCACTACTAAGTCTTCGGATTTTTCTACCCACATTCCCCCGAAACCAGGGGTCTTGATTAGGCCCCTTTCTTCCAATTTCTTAACAACACAGGCGTCGTGTCCGGTAGCGTCAATGACAATTTTTGCCTCTAAACCAATTGGATCTACGCAGGTTATCTCCCTAGGCAAGGAGGAGATGGGAGTCCAGTTGATGACGACACCCGCAACTTTATTCTCTTCTCTCAAAATTACGTCCTCAAAGATGGTCATATTGGCAAATTTAACCCCGGCGTCACAGGCTGAAGCGATAAGTTTAGAGCAAGCATGCGGTCCGTCGGCAACAAACAAACCCTCAACCGCCTGTTCATAGGGAATCTTGAGAGCCTCCAGTACTTCTTGAGCCGGCGCTCTAACCGTTACTTTGTTCATCAAATACCCGCCAAGCCAGAAACCACCTCCAAGATAATTATTTCTTTCCACCAGCAAAACCTTGTAATTCTTTTGGGCAAGCTCTTTCCCGGCTATAAGACCACTCGGCCCGCCGCCGATAATAATCACATCGCTCTCGGCATACTGCTTAAACTGGGTTAAAAAACTCTCAACAATCGCCTGAGTAACGTCTTTTTCCGCAACCGGATGAAATATTGCCATAGTTCTCCTCCTTTTTAGAAAGACTGGTCTCTTACCTTTTGCCTTCTCATATTTAAACAAAAAAATCTACCTCAGCGAAAAGGGTAAGGTAGACTTTTCCTCAAGCGTGCTTCCCTCCGCTGGCATTATCCAGATCAGGTTGAGAGGGTTTCCCAAATTTAGGGATTCTCAGCCCGTTTTCACGAGCACCCCTAGCAGCTAATTCATTTGATTAAATATTTTGTTGTGACCAAATTATAATTTAAAACATGACACAAGTAAACCCTCGCCCTAACCCGGGCTCCGCAAAACGAGGCATCGAGCGGTGACGAGGCGCACAGAGAGCATTGTCGTTTCTCGTCCGACTTCTTTTTTGCTAAATTTGGATCCTAACCTTTGGGGTGAAAAGTTTCACAATCGGCGTGATCCGCGTGTTTGCTCACGGAAATACTGGGAGCACTGCAATTCATGTTCTCGTTATAAGCGCACTCCTTCGCGGAACAGGTCGCGACCATTCCAGTGTGTTCTTCTTCCACCGCACTCACCCCCTCATCCAATTCTTAATATTATATTAGGCCTATCATATTAAAGATTTCAATACCTGAATTGAACTTATTTGGTCGCCTATCCTCTTCGTTCCCGCTCGTCTGTCTGAGACAAAAGAAACTTCGCGAACCGCACGCGCTTTTCCAAGACAGTGATGCCGCTTAACTGCCGAAGCCAAGAAAGTCGATAGATTTTATGGTGGAAGGATTAGAGCTTGAATCTTTTGAGCGAAGCGGAGTTTAGAATGACCGTGAGAGAAGAAAGAGACATCGCTGCTGCGGCAATGATTGGCATTTTTTCAATATAGGAAAGACCGATGAAGGGAAAGAGAATCCCGGCGGCAACTGGTATGGCGGCGGTGTTGTAAAAAAAGGCCCAAAACAGGTTTTGTTTGATCTTGCGCATAGTGGCCATGCTCAGCTTTATCCCCGCCGCGACGTCGGTCACTTTGTCCTTGACTAAGACGATTCCTCCGCTCTCCTTAGCCACATCAGAGCCGCTTCCAATAGCAATTCCGATATCTGACTGAGCTAAAGCCGGAGCATCGTTAATGCCGTCACCCACCATCGACACTACTTTTCCCTGTTTTTGAAGCTTCTTCACCACGTCAACCTTTTCCCAAGGCAACACTTCAGCAAAGACGTTCTCTATGCCCACCTGCCGGGCCACGGCTTTGGCCGTTCTTTCATTGTCCCCTGTCAAAAGATACACTTCTACTCCCAGCGTTTTTAATTCTGACACAGCCGTTGCCGCTTCTTTCTTAAGGATATCGGCTACCCCTATCAAGCCTAAGATTTGATGATCCTTGGCCACAAACATTACTGTTTTGCCCTGCTCTTCCAGAGTGGCAAGCTTAGTTTCCATCTTCTCGGTTTCGAGAGAATTTTTTTTCATCAGGCTTTGATTGCCTAACAGTATCTGTTGCTTCCCGTAGGTCGCCTCAACACCCTGTCCTGGTAGCGCCTTAAATTTATCGGGTCTCTCAAACGTAATGCCCTTTTCTCTAGCTCCTTTGATTATCGCCTCCGCCAAAGGATGCTCTGAACTCGTCTCCGCGATGGCCGCGTAGCGCAAAACCGAACTCTCGTCTCCGTTTAAGGACACCACGTCTGTCAAGGCCGGCTCGCCTCGGGTGAGCGTTCCTGTTTTATCAAAGATGACGGCCTGGAGATCCTTGGCTCTCTCGATGTATTGTCCCCCTCGAATAAGGATACCTTTTTCGGCTCCTTTCCCCACCCCCACCATCAAAGCGGCCGGAGTGGCTATTCCTAAAGCACAGGGACAAGAGATAATTAACACGGCAACAAAAGAGAGCAAAGCAAAGG
>DATBWY010000077.1:0-3756 GCA_036514555.1 Candidatus Subteraquimicrobiales bacterium | reverse complement strand
TCTTGGCCACCGGCGTTTAAAACCTTGGTTATGGCCGCGGTTAGCATTGTTTTTCCGTGGTCAACGTGGCCAATGGTGCCAATGTTCATGTGAGGCTTGGTCCTCTCAAACTTTTTCTTTGCCATTTTACCTCCTATCTTTTGTGAAATCAGGCCTTAAAACCATTCTCCCCCCTGATTTCACTATTTTATTCTAAGTGAATAACCTCGGGCAACCTCACGGTTTCCCGCCAATACCACCCTTCCCTACGGTAGATTCAGGGAGAAACTCTTCCCCCTGAAAATATAACCCCCTTGTCGCAGGTTCTTAATTATCAACCTCTCATTCACTTTAAATCAGCCGTATTAGTTAATAATAACCTGGTAGCGGTGGCAGGAGTCGAACCTGCGACGCCACGGGTATGAGCCGTGTGCTCTAACCACCTGAGCTACACCGCCACACTAGTCTCACGTTTCAAGCTGCAAGCTACAAGTCCCTTAGTTACAAGGCCCATCTTCCAGATGTAATCTAAAAGATTGCGCCACTCGTTTTCCTCTAACTTGAAGCTTGTGGCTCGTAGCTTCGATGGAGCCCACGAGCGGACTTGAACCGCTGGCCGCCCCGCCACCGGCGGGGTGCTCTACCTGCAGACTAGCCTAAATGGAGCCGGAGACGGGGATTGAACCCGTGACCTGCTGCTTACCATGCAGCCGCTCTACCACTGAGCTACCCCGGCGGACCTGATCTTATCAAGCTGCTCGCCCCCGCCACCAGCGGGCCTGCCTGCCGCAGGCGGGGTGCTCTACCGACTGAGCTGCATGGGCCTTCTAGCTGCAAGCTACTAGTCTCACGTCGCAAGTTATCACTGCTTGAAGCCTGGGGCCTGCAGCCTGTAGCTTGGTGGTGGGGGAGGAAGGATTTGAACCTCCGAAGGCTACGCCGGCGGGTTTACAGCCCGCTCCCATTGTCCACTCGGGCACTCCCCCATAACTTCAAAGAGGGACCTCTTTCCCAAAACATCATATTTCAGCTAAAAGTGATTCTTGTGCTTCCACAAAGTTTTTTCGGAATAAATCTATGAAGCAAAACGATGGTATGAAAAACTTAAGTAAAAGTCAATATAGTAAAGTCGATGAAGCAGCCAAAACCTTGTGACATTCCTTTCTAAAAGTCATTGCAAGTTACAAACCCCGCCATCCACCATTTTATTTTTGTGTTCGTAGACTCTTTTCACTAAATCACTGGTAACTGACAGAAAAAACCACAAGATTTTAGGTGCGTGCGGAAATCGATGAGAACCTAAAAAAGCCGCAGGGGGGACTTGAACCCAACCAACTTCCCCGTTACAAGCGGGGTGCTCTACCGATTGAGCTACTGCGGCAAAAAAATTTTTGTTTTCCCTTGATAATAGGAATTTAGACCCGGTACTTGTCTCCAAAATGAAGCTCAAGTTTACGTTTCACTCTTTGCAGCGCATTATCAACCGATTTTACTTCTCTGGATAATTCTACAGCAATTTCTTGGTAAGACTTCCCGTCCACATAAAGCTTCAGAACTTTACACTCTAAATCACTCAACAACTCCTTAAAACTAGATTTAATACTGTGAAACTCCTCTTGACTCACCACTAGTTCCAGGGGATCTCTGCCTCCCGAGGCCAAAGTATCAATTAGCGTTCGGTCTTCCTCTTCGTAATGGAGTGGCTTATTTAAGGAAACATAGGAATTTAAGGGGATGTGTTTTTGGCGCGTAGCGGTCTTAATCGCCGTTATCATCTGGCGAGTTACACAAAGCTCTGCGAATGCCCGAAAGGAAGCTTGTTTATCAGTACGGAAATCACGGACGGCCTTGAAAAGCCCGATCATCCCTTCCTGAACTAAATCCTCTCTTTCGGCACCAATTAAAAAATAGGAGCGGGCTTTGACCTTTACAAAATTTTCATACTTACTCAGCAAATACTCTAAGGCTAAATTGTCCCCGGTTTTTGCGCTCATTACTAGTTGATCATCGGGTAGACTTTCCCAACTTGCTACGTTTCTTTCTAGATCTCTTGCTTGAACTTGCATTGTATTGCCCCCATTAGTTCGTTGAATAGTTTGACGAGGTGCTACGATTCTTATTTAGTTGTTGCTTTTTTTTGCTATCTCACCTCCTAACATTATCAAAATTTCTAGCCTTGGTCTGAAACGCTTTCGGGAATTAATACTTAAAAAAGAGCTTGTTTGGGCTCGACCGAAAATGCGAGCCTGAAATTTTATCCCAGAAAATGTGCTCAAATAAATACTTTAGGGCCTCCTCCAGAAATTATCAAGCTCTCCAGTTCATAAGCCCGTTTCAGCCAAAAACGGGCTGATTTGATCTAATTGAGCCTAGGACAATTCTAATTATTTATCGTTTGGTTGCTTAAGAGGCGACTCTGAGCACGCCGTTAAGCGAACAAGTGTCAAAAAGCTGCCGCAAATTGCGTGGCCCCACCGCAGGTGGGGTGCGGATAGCAATTTGGCACTTTGAGACATGGGTGAGTAGGCGCGCGCAATGGGAGCCTACAAGCAACCTAAACAAAAAAACAATTTATGACCATCCCCATTTAATTTAATAAATATATTATGATAACGTTTTCGGCCAAGGTCAAGAAAGTCAAGTTCTTGTCTTTATTTCCTGTTTAAACAAGTTTATTGCCTGAGCAAAGGAAAATTTGAGTCTAGGACCACTTGCGGTATCCTCAACTTCGAGCGCGCTCGCTTTAAGCTCCGTTCGTATCTCGTCCGCCCGCTGCCAGTCTTTACCTTTCCTAAGCTCATCTCGCTTCTGTAAAATTTTGTCAACTACTCCTTTTAGCCCTTGTCTATTTTCGAGCAATTCTCTTTCAGCTTCGGAAGTGAGCTCCCCGCAAAATTCCGTGTAGAGCTGAAGAAGAGCCTCAATCGCTGTCTCCGGAAGCCAGGAAAGAAATTTATAAAGCTTAAACTGTCCAAGATTTAAACCCAAAACGCCACTTAGCGTCGTCAAAGTTTCCGTGGATTCCTTTAATAACTTAGAGCTTCTGACGTTCAACGGAAAAACCGCGCTTTTAAGAAAGGCTTCTGTCTCATTCCGCAGCGAAAAAATCAAGCCCAAAGCGGTTGCGGTGTTAAAATCATCATCCATCGATGTAACAAATTTTCCTTTGGCGCTTCTGATTTTTGCCTCAAGTTTTTTTTCCGTTTTCCCTTCAGCTTCTTTCGACTCACCAGGCAGAGCGAGAAGTTCTCGAAGATAACCCACCGTATCCTCGAGGCTGTTATAAGCCTGGATGGTTTCGTTTAATTTATCAATACTAAAATCAATCGGGCTCCGGTAGTGAGTAGACAGAAACAATATCCTCAGAGCCCCAGCGAAAATATAAGAAATCGCCTCATTGTCAGGATCAATGAAAAAATCCCTCACCAAAACGACGTTTCCTAAAGACTTGGCCATTTTTTCCTGGTCAACATTGACAAAACCGTTGTGAAGCCAGTATCTAACGAAAGGCTTCTCTCCGGTAGAAGCCTCTGATTGCGCGATTTCGTTTTCGTGATGAGGAAAGATAAGATCTTGGCCGCCTCCGTGAATATCAAATCCCATGTTCAAATACTTAAGGGACATAATAGAGCATTCAAGGTGCCACCCCGGCCTCCCCTCACCCCAAGGACTAGACCAGGATATTTCTCCGGCTTTGGCCTTTTTCCAGAGGGCAAAATCAAGAGGATTTCGCTTATTAGGCGACGGTTCGATCCGCTCGCCGGCTCGCATCTCTTC
>DATBWY010000076.1:0-5633 GCA_036514555.1 Candidatus Subteraquimicrobiales bacterium | reverse complement strand
GACATGGTCAAAGTGTCCGTGGGTATTAATGATATATTTTAGGTTTAAGCCTTTACTTTTTAGAATATCTAAAATTTGTTGGGGTTCAGCCCCGGGATCAATAATTACGGCCTCTGCACCTGATGAAATAATATAACAGTTTGTTTGAAGTTCGCCTACCACTAAGCTCTCTACGGTCAATGGCCTTCCCTTCCATTCCATTCCTTGTATTTGTTTTTCTTATCTTAACGGTTAAATCCTATCTTTTTAGAAATTTTTCTTGCTATCAATAATAATTGTCACTGGACCTTGATTTACGATATGAACTTCCATCACGGCCTGAAATTTACCCTCTTTTGCGGTAACTTTTTTTTCTCGAAGGTTCTCTAAAACTTTTTTATAAAAAATTTCCGCCTTTTCAGGGGAAGCGGCTTCGGTGAAACTGGGTCTTCTTCCTTTCCTGATATCCCCAAATAAAGTAAATTGGGAGATTACCAGAACCTCGCCCCCAATATCCCTAACGGAAAAGTTAAACAAGCCATCCTCATCACTAAAAATTCTAAGATTTGCTATCTTTTCGGCCATGTAAGAAGCGTCTCGATCTTCGTCTCTTTCGGAAATTCCCAAAAGAACCACGAGCCCTTGCTCTATTTCCGCAAGTACCTCGTTTTCTACCAAAACTTTTCCTCCGGAAACTCTCTGAACAACCGCTCTCAACTCATGCCCGCCTTAACTTCTTCGAATTTCCGCGTCATGGCCGCGATATCTTTTGATACTCATTTGAGGCTGTTTAACGTTTACCCCATCTATTGAAGGTTGATTTATGGTAAAAGTCACATTCGCGTTTTCTAACCATCCACAGACTTCATAACCCTTAACCCACCACGTAGCTTGGTAGTTTAGACTATCACTTATCAAAGGTTTATTGAGACAAAACCCGGTAGGCGTCGAAAACGGCATCGATCTTCTTGATACTTTTAAGTATGTTTTCAAGGTGGATTGCGCTTCCGACTTCAAAGAGAAATCGAAAAAGGGCCGTTTGGTCCTTGGTAATTGTCGCACTTGCGGAAATGATGTTTACACCGGAATCACTTATAACAGTACTCACGTCCCTTAATAGCTTTTTACGGTCAAGTGCTTCTACCTCAATTTCCACTTTAAAAGTCGTGCCTCTTTTCGCATCCCAGTAAACCTCGATCATCCGGTCGGCATCCTTTAAAAGCTCCTTAGCATTAGGACAACTTTTACGGTGAACCGAAATTCCTTTGCCTCGAGTGACAAAACCAATGATCTCATCCTTAGGCACTGGGTTGCAACAGGTCGCTAATTTTATTAACGCCCCGTCGACTCCCTTGACTCTCACGCCCACTTTTCTCTCGGTTCTAACCGGCGCCTGGGTCGTAACATCGGCTAAAATAGCCCCTGTGGTTTCCTCTTCTTTTAGCTTCTTTGATTGTTTGAGCATCCGGGTCAAAATCTGTTTGGGTGAAACATTCCCCGCTCCAATGCTTGAGTAAAGATTATCAAGCTTAGCAAAGTTAAACTCCCGAGAAACCGCCTCTAAGAGTTCGGGCGGAAAAGATGTCTGGGTCAAACCTTTCTGCCGCAGAAGTTTCTGAAAAATCTCCCGGCCTAGCTGCTCGTCATCTTCCTTTCGTTCCTTGGAAAACCACTGCTTGATTTTGTTTCTGGCTCGAGAGGTTTTAGCGATATTTAGCCAGTCTTTGCCCGGTCCGCCTGCTACCTTTGAAGTCAAGATTTCAACAATATCCCCCATTTGAAGCTCGTATTCTAGGGGCACAATTTGATTATTGGCCTTTGCTCCAATACACCTGTGTCCTACTTCAGTGTGGATGGCATAGGCAAAGTCAAGCGGGGTAGCTCCCGCAGGCAGGCTCATAACCTCACCTTTGGGAGTGAATATAAAAACCTCGTCTTGAAAAAGGTCAATTTTCAAATTTTCCATAAATTCTCGGGGGTCTTTGAGCTCATTTTGCCACTCTAAAATCTGACGGAGCCAAGATAGTTTCTCGTCAAAACTGTCTTTTTTTCTTTTCTCCTTATAACGCCAATGAGCAGCAATACCATACTCGGCCGTTTTATGCATCTGTTCGGTGCGTATTTGAATTTCCAGAGGACGGCCCAAAGGTCCGATGACCGTCGTATGAAGAGACTGGTACATATTGAATTTGGGCATCCCAATGTAGTCCTTGAAACGACCGGGGATTGGTTTCCACAGGGCGTGAATCGTCCCTAAGGCAGCATAACAATCTTTCACGGTATCGACCGAGATCCGTATACCAATCAAGTCATAAATTTCGTCAAAGTCCCGGTTCTTCTGCATCATTTTTTGGTAGATGCTGTAAAAGTGTTTAGGCCGGCCCTCAATCTCACCGACTATACCTACTTTTTTTAACTCCTTCTTAATGGCTTTCACGGTTTGGTTTAGATAAGCCTCTCGTTTCTCCAGTCTTTCCGCGACCATTTTCCTGATTTCGGCGTATTTTTTAGGCTCTAAAACAGAAAACGCGAGGTCCTCGAGCTCCCATTTAATTCTGGATATCCCTAAGCGGTTAGCTAGAGGCGCGTAAATTTCTAAGGTTTCCGAAGCTTTCTCCGTCTGTTTCTCTGGAGAAAGATGAGAAAGGGTTCTCATGTTGTGAAGTCTATCCGCCAACTTTATCAATATGACCCTGATATCCTGAGCCATGGCCATCAGCATTTTTCGCAGGTTTTCAGCTTGCTTTTCTTCGCGGCTTTTAAACTCAATCTTCTCTAATTTTGTCACGCCATCAATAAGCATTCTGATTTCCGGCCCAAATTTATTTTCGACATCATCTAGGGTAAGCTCGGTATCTTCAACGACATCGTGGAGAAGAGCAGCAATAATCGTCTGGGTATCTAATCCCAAATCTGCCAATATGTTGGCGACACCTAACGGATGAAGAATAAAAAGCTCACCAGAGCGGCGGTGCTGGTTAATGTGAGAATTTTTAGCAAATATGAAGGCTCTTCGGATAAGCTCAAGGTCAGCCTTAGGGTTATGATTTTTTACTTTCCTCTCGAGTGTTCTGATTCCCATTTAAAACCCCGATTTGCACTTTTTCTTTTATTTTAACAAATTCGGGGGCGCGAAAACAGGACGGCCGAACTTTCGCCAAACCTCCTGCACTGTTAGTGCTAGTCTTTGAGAAGAAGATAGCTAAGTTCGGTTTTACTTAAATCTCGGCGAACTTTTCCTTTAAGGCCCGGTAACGAGGTTCTCGTTCCTTCCAGTAGACTAAGAGGGGACTTGCCGTAAACAGCGAAGAGTAAGAGCCCGCGGTGATTCCCACAATAAGGGCAAACGCGAAGTCTTTGAGGGTTTCTCCACCAAAAGCTAAAAGGGTGATGACTGGGAAAAGGGTAGTAAGTGAGGTATTTATTGATCTTATTAAAACCTGATTAATTGAGTTGTTTACCATCTGCGTGTAGGTTGTTTTCACCATTTTAGAGGCATTTTCTAAAACCCGATGGAAAACGACGATTGTGTCGTACAGAGAATATCCCATTATAGTAAGGAAGGCCGCAACAGTATTGGGAGTTACTTCTCTACCAACTAAGGCATAAATGCCAACGCTTATTAGAATGTCGTGAACTAAGGCGACAATCGCAACGGTGGCCATCTTAAATTCAAAACGCCAACTAATATAGATTAGTAAACCCGTTAAAGAAAGTGAAAGGGCAATTATAGCCGCCCGGGTGACGTTGGAGCCCCAGCCCGGACCAACGCTTTGAATGTACCGCGTTTCATCCACGACAAACCTGTTATCAAGCGCTTGTACTACCTCTTTTTGTTCATCCTTAGATATACTAGGTCCTTTTATGAGTACCTCTTGTTTGCTAACCGGCTGGATAACGCTTTTCTCCAGTTTAAAATCTTTGAGAACTTCTCTTACCTGCTCAACTTCTAGTTCGTTTTCAAATTTTAGATCAAAGATAACTCCGCCTTTGAACTCAATTCCAAAATTTAATCCTCCCCGCATTATATAGCCGGCCAGGCCTATAATAATCACCAAACCTGAAAAAATGAACCAAATTTTTTTTCGACCTACAAAATCAAAACCCATGTTTGCCTCTTTCGATAAAAATTTTAGGCGGCCTCTCTGGCTCCCAAGAAACTAGCTCTCGTAAGGATGTTGTGCGATGCTAAAAGCCCCAAAACAGATCTTTTGAAAAGAAAAGAAGTAAAGAGATCGGCCCCTACTCCGAGCATTAGAGTTAGGGCAAATCCCTTAACGGGACCAATTCCGAACAAAAAAAGAATCAGGGCCGTGATGAAAGTAACCAAATCGGCGTCTAGGAACGTCTGAAAACCGAGGTTAAAACCGGACTCCATGGCCACTCGCATCGTTTTCCCTCGTTTTACCTCTTCCTTAATTCGTTCGAAAATAATGATGCTTGAATCGGCAGCAATTCCTATCATAAGGATTATTCCGGCAATTCCGGGCAGCGTAAGAGTCGCCTTTACGGCTGCAAGCAAAGTGAACAAAGTAGCGCCAAAAATAGCCAGAGCCAGCCAAGCTATCAGACCGAATAAGCGATAAAACCCGACCATAAAAAGGGCCACTAGGGCGAGTCCTAAAATCCCCGCGATTAAGCCAGCTCTCAGTGACTCACTCCCCAAGGTAGGACCGATCGTCCTGTTTTCAGAAATCTCTAGGTGTACCGGCAAACGGCCACTGTTTAGTACAAGAACAAGGCGTTTTACTTCGTCGAGGGTAAACTTGCCGGTAATTTCGGCCTTACCGCCGGTAATTTCGGTTTGGACGGTGGGCGCAGACATCACTTTTCCGTCAAGAACTATAGCCAGTTGCTTTCCTTTCAATCTTTTGGTAAGCTCCCCGAACTTTTTGGCGCCTTTTTGATTAAAGGCTAACCCAACTTTTGGCTTTCCTAAATTGTCGAATTCAACTTGGGCTTTTTTAAGAGCGTCACCGGTTAGCTCAGTGGGACCCAAAAGCATACCCCCAGCCGCGCCACCCGATCCACTTTTCACTTCTTTAAACTCCAGAAGAGCAGTTTTCCCAATAATATCCAGAACTTTTTGGGGATCTTTAACGCCCGGGAGCTGAACAAGAATATTCCGGCCACCCTGTGTTCCAATCTCCGGTTCCGACACACCCAGAGCATTA
The DNA here is from genome assembly GCA_036514555.1 of Candidatus Subteraquimicrobiales bacterium. GTDB lineage: Bacteria > Actinomycetota > Aquicultoria > Subteraquimicrobiales > DATBWY01 > DATBWY01. The sequence continues at coordinate 480 of DATBWY010000076.1, read as the reverse complement.
ACCCGCTGCTCAATGACAAAACGGGCCTGTTTCATTGTGTCCGGTGTAATTTTGGTGCCCTTGCGTTCTTTGGCCGTAAGAATAACGTTCATTCCACCTTTCAGATCAAGCCCCAGCTTCGGTGGTTCCAGAAGAACGTGAGTCACAAAAAGATCGACCATGGCTAGGGCGACCAAAAGAATTACAAACCCTAATGTCAGTACGTATTTTTGCTGATTTGTCACGCTTCCTCCACCTAGCGGTTGCTGCTTCTAAAAACTAAGATCGAACTGCTTTAACTCGAAAGACAGGACTTAAGGAAAAATTTTACCTGAGAGAAACAAGAAAAACAAATATATTTCCCCTCTTCGAGGCACTTTTTAACTTTATTTCTTAAACGTCCTATTTTTTGCGGCTGATGGCGTTCCTTGAAACTGTTAAAATTACCCCCTTGGACACTTCTAAAGAAACGGTCTCTTCGCCGAGGGAGTTGATAACACC
>DATBWY010000075.1:0-6484 GCA_036514555.1 Candidatus Subteraquimicrobiales bacterium | reverse complement strand
ACATGGGCGCCTTCCTTGGCAATACCCCTCTCTTTAGTCCGAATATCTTGGGGCCATTTTCCATTTATGCCCGGATCGTCTTAACAAAATCACCAAAACAAAAGTTACAAAAAAAACCGCGCTACTTACCCATCTCAAAAGGGGGAAAAAGAGAAAATATTTGAGCTGATCTCTCCTTCTTTTTCTTAAGGCTACGAATAAAGCTAGGATCGCGGTCATGATAACCTCCGCGATCAGGGTTAGGAGAAAAATCTTCAAATAAAAGCCGGAGAGCACTAAAGCTAAGAGCAGAAAAACTGGATAAAATAAGGCCTCCAGCGTCAAATATCCAAATTCAAAGTCTACCTTTTGTCCGCCAAAAGGAACGCGATGCTTCTTGATATTTTGCCAGATCCCTGAGTGCCACCGAACTATCTGGTTAAAATAGGCTCTAACTGTCGGGGGGTCTTGTGTGTAGACTACAGCTCGAGAGGCATATTTAATCCAGCCGGCTTTTCGCCGGTGAACCTGAAGCGTAAGATCGGCATCTTCTGCCAGCGTATCCGAATCGAAGCTCAGTCTTTTTAGTGTCTCGGTCCGGTAGATGCTCGCGCATCCGGGAGCAATAAAAATCACCTTCATCGTTGATTGGGCGTTTTTGTAGATTGCCTGCCAAAGTGTGTATTCAAAAGCCCGAAAAGCGGAGACCAAGCCTCGCGATCTGTTGCTCACCTGCCCGACTACAACCGCTGTTTTTTTATCAAAAGCCGCAATGGTTTCCAGAATGAATTTTCGATCTAGTTGCGTGTCGGCGTCGCTAAAAACTACAAATTTGTACCGATCGAGCAAGCCGAACTCATGCAGGAGAAGCTCAGTCGCTTTGGCTTTTCCCTTGTTTGTCTTAAGGGATAAAACATTTCGAGTAAAAAGGGAGGCCGTCTCAGACGTCTTGTCGGTGGAGCCGTCATCTACGACGTAAACGTCCTCGGCTGAAACCGGCAGACTCTTTAAAGTTCCGGCGAGAGTTTTTTCTTCGTTATATGCCGGAATAGCCACCGCTATATTTTTTTGTGTAGCAAAAAGAGATCTAACGCTCTTCATAACGGCACCTTTCCGCCACTAATATGATATTGATAACCTCTTTCAGTGTTAGATTAACACAAAATTTTTTTTCCGTCAAACGCCTTTAACGTCGCTTTTAAAGATTGATGAGGCGTCTAACAGGTATTTTACTAGATACCAGGAAGCTAAGAAACTAGCAATTTAAACGGGGCTTGACGGTTGGTACTTAAGAAACCGGCTGGCTTTTCATTTCAGTCTTTTGGAGGATAATCTTAACTGCCTGTTTTGCTCGGGACCTCACCCACCAATTCTTCGAAGTCGTGGCCTTATATAGAGCGTCGAGGGCTTTTCTGTCTCCCAATTCCCCCAGGGCTTTTGCTACTCTTTCTTGAACAAACCACTCACCATCGTCCAAAAGGGGGATGAGGTAGAAAGTGGCCTTTAGGTCCTCTAGTTTTCCTAATGCTTCGGCCGCTGCTGCTCTTAAGTTTGGGTCATCGGCCTCCAGGGAAGTGACAAGGGCTCCGAAGGCGGCTTTGGCCCGTAGCCGTCCAAGCATCTCGGCTGCTTCATAGGCTACTTTCCGGTCATCCTGCGACAGGGATTTTGTTAAAGAGGGCACCACCAGAAAGCGGTCACCTCTTAATAAGGCTTCGGCCGCTTTCTCTCTAACAACCCATTCCCGGTCTCCCAGAAGAAAAACGAGAATTGAAACGATGAAGGATGTGTCACTCGGGGACTGAGGCTCCTCCAAAATATTTCCCAGCGCCTCGACGGCGTTTTCCCGAACAAACCAGCTCTTGTCGCTGCAGGCTTTGGCCAGTGCGTCCAAGACTCTAAGGTCTTTAATTTCACCAAGCGCGTTGGCTGACTTTGCTCTGATATTAGCTTTCTCATCTTTTAAGCTCTTCATGAGACCTTCGACCGCCCGTTTTGACCTTAGCTTGCCCAGAATCTCGGCCGCCCAGTAACGGGCAGTGGAAGAAGAGTCGTCTAACAGCTCCAACACCTGGCTCTCCGCCTTTTTGCCAAAACTCAAGACCGCGGTGGCGATTTCGGAGAGTTCGCCCCACTGGGGTTCTCTGAGTTGAGAGAGGAGGGGAGCAATAGCCCGCTCGTCTCCAATTTCCGCCAGAGCTTTGGCGACTTTTTGGCGTACCGCTGGATTAGAGTTGTTGAGCAGTTTAAAAAGGGAAGGAACAGCCACGGCCGCCCCGATTAACCCTAAGACTTCAACGGCTTCGGCCCGCTTGCTGTTTTTTTCCCCTAAACTTCGAACGTATTTCTTAACTAAACCTCTTTCCTCGAGAATGGCTACTAAGAAATTTTTCGTCTCCCTGGCGGTTTGAGGAATCATCTCTAAAATAACCTTGGTCGACCCCAACTTGGATTTTTCGATCGACTCTCTGAGGACTTTCTTTTCTTTTTCCTCTCCAGCCATATCGAGCTGCCAAATGAGTGACCGCAGTCTTGTTTTTTTTCTCTGAATATAGCCGGAAAATAGTAGGGATAGTAGCTCCTTGGAAACCAAATAAATTAAGGTTAGGAGCGTGAACGCGATTAAAATGAGTAGAAAAAGGGTAATGGCGATATTAATTCCTACCACCTCACAAAATAGTGAAGTTTATTCCTTTTAAGTAGCTTAATTTTAGCTTAAAAATACGCCGCTGTAACTTAGAATGTTTTAAGGTATACTGTTTTTAAGGTCGGGTCGTCGAGAATAAACATATGGAATTCAAGGAAATCAAGGAAAAGTTAAATCCCAAATAACAAATTCCAAATCCTAAACAAATTCAAATATTCAATATCTAAATTCAAAAATAAACCTGAACTTTTTAAAATTTTGGTCATTTGAATTTCGGTCATTGGTGCTTGTTTGGTGCTTGGCCTGCCTGCCGGTAGGCAGGGATTTGGTGCTTGGAATTTCATGGTAATACCTGGTATCCCTGAAATTATGGCTACTCGGTTTTGATCCCCGTTTCGGTGGCCAATTCCAGGGCTCTTCTTCTCTCTTCCAAGGTGAGACGACGATTTATTTCAGGATACGAACTTGCCCGATAACAGGGATAATACTGAAACATTAGATTGAAATAGACACCGGGGATGTTTTGGGCCATCCACTCCATGATAGGCTTGGTGCAGCACTCTAGGTGTCCCGGAAGAACCAGGTGCCTGAGGATAACATCTGCTTGGTCGTGAGCGAGCTCGAAGTTTCGAGAAACTACCTCAAAATAGTTGGAAACTTTTGAGTAAGTTTTGGCGCACTGGTCGTTGCCGTAGCGAAAATCGGCTAAATAAAGGTCGATTACCCCCTCAAGAAGGCTCATTGTCTCCCGGGAACTGTACATATTGGAGTTCCAGATCATAGGAACCCCTATTTTTACTTCATTGATGATTTTTAAGATAGTTAAAAGGTGTGGGTCGGGATTTCCGCCAACAAAGTTAACATTTTTGGAACCCTCACGGTGCCGCACGTGGATGAGCCGGGCCATGTCTTTAGGAACGACGACTTTCCCAAGACGGGGAGCTGTCGCGATATCCCAGTTCTGGCAGTAACAGCAGGAAAAGTTGCAACCGGAAAAAAAGATGGTGTGGGAAGGAACAAGCTCAGGCTCCTCTCCCAAATGCAAAAACTCCGAGGCGTAAAAGGACTTCGCCCCCACGCCGCAAGTCCCGAGCTCTCCAATCTTTCGGTTTTTGTAGCACCTCCGCTCGCAAAAATGGCAGTTTTCTAAGATCCTTTCGGCTAGCGCTACTTTTACGTCGAAGAGGGAGGAGTTTGGACCGGTCTTCTCGCTTTTTTCGCGCTGCTCTGAAGGTTGATTCAAAAGTTTGCGATACTTCGCCATTCCCTCTTTGTGGAGTGCCCACAGTTCATCGACGTTGAGAGCCGAGAGATCCTCTGCTTCTACCTCGATCTTCTTGGTGACCTGATGATAGGGAGAGCTTTTTCTTCGAATTATCGCGTGATAGTGAGGGAGAATTTTTTTCTTCAAAAAAGTTGTCATTTTACAAGACCTCTTCTTTTATAATAGCAAATTAAGGGGGTATTTTTGAATAGATTGCTCCAAATGAAGGCTCACCAATATTTCTCTTTCACATAATTCGGAAGGCGTGCGATAATTAAGTTTAGAGTTTCTCGATTTTGACTTGATTTTTGATTTTTTCGAGAGACAGGATTACCAAAACTGTTTGGTTAAAGGCGAGATGAAATTATCATTCGTCCGGGAAAATATTAACCAAAGGCCAAAAGGGGAGGTTTGGCTCCTGTTAACCTCTTGGTCAATCTTAATTGCTTCTTATGTTTTAAAACCCGTTGGTTGGCAGGCGGTTACACTTCCCAACGGTCAAGCCGTTCAATCATTTTCGCCAATTCACTTCATCACCAAAATTCCCGGCCCCACCTGTGGATTAACCAGAAGTTTTGTTAATTTAGCTCGTCTCCAATTCGGAGATGCCTTCCGCGCCCATTTTTTGGGGCCTCTCTTGTTCGGCGCCCTCTTGATGGCTGTTTTCTACTACACCTATCGTTTTTTGGGAGGTAAAAGGAGAATTCGCGTTACCTGGAGTAAAGCCGGCTTAAAAATAGCCTACGCTTCAGGCATGCTGCTTGTGCTAGGTGCCTGGATCTCTAAGTTAATTCTGGGCTTTTATTAGAGCTTATGGATTTAAAATGGCAGGCAAAATGCTTAATCCCCCGATTAACAACTGAATGAAAAAAATCACTATAACCAAAATAAGAAGAGCGGTTCCAATTATTCCCAAGATAAAACCGGCTGTGGCCAAGCCGCTACCTGCGGCGGGTGATTTTCCTTCTTCGATCGCTTTTCGCTCCTGAGCCGCTAAAATCCAAGCCACTGGGGCCAGCAGACCGCAACACAAAACACCAATGATCCCTAGGACCAAAGAGGCCACCGCTTTGCCGCTGGCTTTTTCAACGGGCGCAGCCACCGGTGGAGTCGGTGGTGGAGTTGGTGCTTTCGGCCCTTCTGGAGTTGTTCCTTCAGCCATTTCATCCCCCTGTCTCGTAACGTTCCCGATTTTAAAAGTTAAACCAAAAAATGCGTCTCTTGCCCTCTGCTTAAAGATTTCTAAATTGGACCTCAAAATCCTTCTAAAGAAACCGGGAACCTCTGAGAATCGGACGCTGTCGGGGGAATACGCCGCCTTGCGGCACAACACCGCTACTGAAGGGTCGGGATAGCCCCGCCCTTGCGGGGCGACCTCCGCCTAACAAACGGGTCGGGATGGGCGGACTTGAACCGCCGACCTCCGCGTCCCGAACGCGGCGCGCTAACCAAACTGCGCTACATCCCGTCTTTGGATTCAGGATTTAGGATCTAGGTTTCAGGATTAAGTAGGTCGATTTTAGGATAGGTTTTTGACCTCTATCCTCTTTCCTCCATCCTTTATCCTTTACATTTAGAAAAGACGGGCCCTTCTGACCTCGCTGTGAGGTTCGCTCAGCCATTCTGCCTTGTGCACTCCCGTAAGAATCGAAACCTCCTCGAGAACTTTTGCCGGCGCGACAGTCGAAGGAACATCAAGCGACAAGTGCAAAACCGCTTCCTCTCGCTCTTCATCCGCTTCAAATTCGATTCCTCGAATGTTTATTTCTAGCTTACCTAGGGCTTCTCCGATTTTTCCGAGCTGGCCCGGGCGGTCTTTAATCATAACCCTGAGCACTGAGCCCTCTTTAGTGCCAATCATAGTTTGTTCGACCCTTTTTAGTCCGGCCAGAACCAGAAAAACTATCGCCGTGCCTAAAAGAGCTGGAATATAAAAACCGCTTCCTATCGCCAGTCCTATACCGGAAACCGTCCATAGACTAGCGGCGGTGGTTAGGCCTCTTACGATATTCCCCTGACGGATAATCGTCCCCGCTCCTAAAAACCCGATTCCGGTAATGGCCCCAGCGGCAATCCTTGAGGGATCAGCCTGAGCAAGGGCGCTAAAGGGATAAATTGAGACAATCATAATAAGGGCCGAACCCAGACAGACCAGAACGTGAGTTCTTAAACCTGCGGGCCTGTCCGCCAGTTCTCTTTGATAACCGACGACCGCTCCAAAGAGCGTCGCCAGCACGAGCCGTACAATCAAATCTAAAAGACCAATCACTTGTCCGGGAGTAATCATTTTTTCCCTTCCAGTTGTTGCTTGCCAAAACAACTTTATCGTTTTTATAGATTGAAGACAACTTCCCCTTTTGGCTTTTAGGATAGTATTTAAAGATGCTAATATCTATTAATTACCGGATGTTTGAGTAGAGATAGCAAGTTGGAAGAAAAAATTTGCTTAAACTTATTTAAACTAACTATTAACGGATGTTTGGGGGTCTGTTTTGAAACTTGTTCACCTTTCCGACACTCACTTAGGATTTTCCGCTTATCGCGCCTTAGATGAAGAGCGGGGCATCAATCAACGGGAAGCTGATATAAATCTG
>DATBWY010000074.1:0-2234 GCA_036514555.1 Candidatus Subteraquimicrobiales bacterium | reverse complement strand
GCAGGGGCGGAGTAACAGGAAAAAATGAGAGATTCTGAAACAATGCTGAAACAGAGATTCCGAAACAGGTTCGGAATGACACGCAGTTAGCACAGGGCCTGGAATGAGCTTGACAGTTAGGACAAGTTTGAGATTCTTCGGTCGCCTCGTCTCGCTCGGCGCCCTCAAGAATGACCGAGAAGACTTGGTTTGTTTTGGGGTCAGACCCTGAACCAAGTCCAGGGTGACAAATTTTAGGGTAAGGCCGGGCCTTGGTGTAGAGTTTGCGTCTCAAAGGTACTGTGGTATGCTTTTATGTAACCACGAAACGGAGTAAATGAAACGTAAACCCCGGTAGAATCATCTTGTGTAATCCCATTGGAGTAATTAAGGATGATTGATACGTTAAAAAGCAAACTTCCCCAGATAGCGAGATATCCGAGACATCTTAGATCCCTCCTTGAGCACAGTAATTCCCGCAAATTTAAAAACTTGATGCGGGTGGAGTGGGAAAGAAGAATGGGAAAAACAGAGGTTAAAGGATATCCCTACGTCATCTACGTTGATCCTTGTAATGTTTGTAACCTAAGATGCCCCTTGTGCCCCGGGGGAAGCAAAAAACTTGAACGAGAACAAAAAATGATGACCTTCGGCACCTATCAGTCAATAATGAACAAAATCAAAGATTATGCCTACGAGGTCAATCTCTACAACTGGGGCGAACCCTTCTTAAACCCGGATATTTTCCGGATGATTGAGTACAACCATCGAAATAACATCGGGACCAACATAAGTTCAAACCTCAGCCTGTCCAAGCCGGAACTCGCTGAAAATATAATTAAATCAGGTTTAGAGTACCTGTCCATTTCTTTAGACGGAGCTTCTCCGGAAGTCTATAGTAAATATCGCGTCAAGGGAAGCTTCGATCAGGTATTAGAAAATATTCAAACTTTAGTCAAAAGAAAACAGGAACTTAATTTAAAAACTCCCTTTATTGAGTGGCAATACATCGTGATGAAGCACAACGAACACCAAATAGCGGAGGCCAAAAGGCTCGCTAAAGAAATAAAAGTTGACCTCATTCGTTTTATTCCGGTTCGGCTAATAGTTAACGGTGCCGAAACAGACAAAAAGAAAATGGCCGAGGAATGGTTCCCGGTTAATCCCGCTTATCGAAAGCACTGCTTTGAGAACTTTAACGGCAAGATGGATTACCTTCACAATGAGAGCTGTTTTCATCTTTACCGCTCCCTCGCTATCAACCCTGACGGCGGAGTCCACCCCTGTAACATCATCTACCATCCGGGTGATGACTTCGGTAACATCTTCTACCAAGACTTCGAGGAAATCTGGAATAACGAATCTTACCAGTCGGCGAGGGCTCTTTTTGTTAAGAAAAACGCGGGGCCAAACGGAGTTATCCAAACCCAAACGGCCTGCCACAACTGTCAAATATTTCGAAAGCAAGGATAAGACGCAAGGAAATGAAAGCCCTTCTCATAAGGCCGCCTCAGATGTCACCGAATATGGAGTTTCCCGCCGGCCCCAGATCCGGCCTACCGCTTGGCCTGCTTTATATCGCCTCGGTTCTCGAAAAAGAAGGCATAGAAGTTGAGATTTTTGATGCTTTGGTCGAGTTTGACCTAGATTATTTGGATCTTAATCAGAAATGGGTTCACTTCGGTTCTAGCTGGGAAGAAATCAAAAAAAGAATCCGAAAAAGTGAAGCCGAAATCATCGGCATAAATAATCCTTTTAGCACCCAGTTAAAACCAGCCCTAAAAGTGGCGGCCCTGGCCAAAGAAGCCCTCCCGGAGTCTCTAGTTGTGGTTGGAGGACCGCACGCCTCCGTCGCTCCGGAAACTTTCCTTTATGATAGCAAAGAGATCGATATGGTTGTCGGCGGCGAAGGCGAATACACGATGCCAAGAATAATCAGCTGGATTAAGGGTCAAGAAGATGTATCAAATATCGCCGGGGTTGCCTACCGAAAAAATGGAAAAATCAAGGTTAATCCGCCCGCACCGCACATCCAGGACTTGGACAACCTGCCTTTACCCGCCTATCACCTCCTTAACATGGAGAGATACTTCGAATTAGAACGGCTCGGTTATTCGCCTCGGGTTACTTTCAGTTACCCGGGTTCGGAAAGAGCGGTTTCGGTCATCACCAGTCGGGGTTGTCCCTTTAACTGCACCTTTTGCAGCATCCACCCCCATATGGGTAATAGATGGCGCTTTCACTCCGCTGAGTAT
>DATBWY010000073.1:0-2563 GCA_036514555.1 Candidatus Subteraquimicrobiales bacterium | reverse complement strand
TAATCCTTAATTTTTTTAGAATAGTCGCGGGTTCTTCTCCTCCATCTATCAGAACATTATTCCCCTGAGGAGCCTGTACCAAAGCCGCATCTCCTTGACCCACATCAAAAAAAGTCACTTTTAGCCCTGAAGGTGTCGTATTTTGGAAAACTCCCCACCAAACCGTGGCCGACATCAGAATTAAAAACATGATTACAAAAGCACCGGCCGGAAACCGTAGGGTTTTCTGCTTCGGTCTGAGTAAAAAACCTGTCAAAATCACGTAGTAAGCAGCAATGCCCCACAAGGGAGGGCTCTTGGTGAAAATGGTAGCTCCGGGGGCAAGAGCTAAAACGTGGGCGATGTCATTTATATAGGAAATAAAAATGTTTAAAAGACTGAAGAAAGGAGTGGCAAACACCGAAGAAATGTGGGTCAAAAAACTGGCGAACAATCCCAAGCCAAGCACCAGGGCGGTCACCGGGACCACGAGCACGTTTGCTAGTATTGAAATAAGAGAGAGCTGGTTGAAGTAGTATATCAAGATTGGAGTCACCCCCAGCTGGGCTGCTAGAGAAACTGCAAGGAGATCTCTTAGGACCCGGGGTAACCGCTCAAGTTTGACTCTAATGGCCGGTAGAAACAGGACTATGGCCAGTGTCGCTACAAAAGATAATTGAAAACCAATATTAAATAGGAGAAAAGGATCGTAAAGAAGCAACACAAGGGCCGTCACGGAAAGAGCCGAGAGTAGATTTTTTTGTCTTCCCAAAAGCCAAGCGGCCACCCCAACTAAGGCCATCACCGAGGCCCTCAAAACCGAGGGCTGAGATTGGGTCACCAGAGTGTAAAAAACAACGATCGTTGCGATCAGGCAGGCTTGAAAAATCGGTCTAATCTTTAGCAATCTAAAAGAGAATACAAAAATCAGTATGAGCATGCCAACGTTTTGGCCGGAAACAGCTAAAATATGGGTCAGGCCGGTCGCCTTAAAATCCTCTTGAGTTTTTTCGGAGATTCGCGAGGTGTCACCGATTAAAATCCCCAGTAAAAGTCCTTCTTTGTCACCTTTTAAGAACTTGTGAGCAGCAAATCTAACTTTTTCTCGGGTTGTGTTGGCTAGGGATAACAAGATGTTCGGGGCGGCGATCTTCTTTACTGAGGAAGATTCTGTTATAAAAAGGCTCTGGATTTTTTGGCGATAGAGGTATTTTTGATAATCAAAAGCGGTTCCTGGAAGCTCCTTTGGGCTCAAGAGCTGACCGTCTAGTGTTAAGTTGTCTCCAACTTGGTGCGGGAATTCTTTAGTGTTCACCGTTACTTGAGTCCACTCGTTAATTTTCCAGGTTTTAGGGCCCGCTCGAAGACGGTTGACTTTGAAAAAAAATACCGCCTTATTCTCTTTAGTAAATTTACTCTGTTTAATTTTGGGTTCGGTTACAATTCGACCTCCTAATCGGACATATTTTTTGGTTTCCGCAAGTTTACCAAGTAAACTCCTTTCCAGTGAGCTCTTTTGGTAAGCTAAAGACATCACGCCTAAGAGTAAAAAGGCAATCAGAAAAAATATCAGAGGCGCCGTTTTAAGATTTTTCAAAAAAATTACCAGAGGGGCCAAACTAAGATAAATTAGCGTCAGGGCAAATAGAACCAAAGGCGGGATTTTAAGTGAATCGGCGATTATTAGGCCAAAAATATAAGCCAAAGTTAAGAAGGAAATGGGCGGAAAATTTTGTTTGCTCTCACTTAATTCAGCTTTTGACTCACCTGCATTCATAAGCGCTGACCTCGTTTTTGTGGACGGCCGCATTGACAAGCGCGGCAGCCGCTTTAACTCGAGTTAGTTACGCCGTCAACCAATCCGGCCCAAGAACCCAAGTCGCCGGGTAACCGAACAAGCTACCTGGCCAACTATACACGCACCATTCTTATTAGCGTTCCAGGACACTTAATCTACTGTTGCTTTCTCCTTAATCTGTGAGAATTTCTTCGGACCGATCCCTTCAACTTCCTGAAGCTCGTCAACTTTGCTAAATCTTTTTTTAGTGCGTCGTTCGATAATCCTTTGAGCCAAAACAGGTCCTACCCCCGGAAGCTCTTCTAGTTGCTCAGGCGAGGCCGTGTTCAGATTTATGAGGGCGGAGGAAGCATCAGTCATCTGCGCGGAACCGGGGGAACCGGTGGCCAAAGTCTGCGCGGGCGGTGGCGCCTCTCCTTTCCGAGGAAGATATATCCTCTGTCCATCGGTAAGCTTTGCAGCCAGATTCAAAGCGTTTAAATCTGCCTCGGGAACAGCTCCTCCCGCTTTTTCTACGGCATTGATAATACGGTCTCCTCCCTTAAGCTCGTAAACGTCCGGTTTGTTGACGGCGCCAGCCACATGAACTATCACCTTATCAATCCTCGTGGGTCTTTCGCCCTCTTTCGGCTTTGCTGTCTTTACGCTTTCGATCTTTACCGGCTGGGGCCGGCTCTTAAGATACAGAACACCTCCGCCTAAAACTAAAAAGCTAACCAAAAGGGTGATCGCGATGATTTGCCCCTTGCTGAACTGGCTGTTTAGATGGTTATATGCCTCAATTAT
>DATBWY010000072.1:0-5233 GCA_036514555.1 Candidatus Subteraquimicrobiales bacterium | reverse complement strand
AAAATGGCTAGAGTATTTAGCGTGGTAAAATTAGAATATTGCAGTCTGTCGCTTGCCTTCGGTTACTAGCGGAGTTAATATTTCATTTTTTGTTTTATTTTTTTCTACAAAAATATAAAAGGAGCGTAACCCGTTCTTACTAAAAAGTCAACACATTTTTCAATGTTAACCCCCTTTTGTGTTGATAATTTAGTAGTGAAGCTTACCAAACGTTGTACCAAAATCTTCAACTCCCTACGTTTTACCTGATGGCAAGTCTGCCTCCACGTTCGTTCAAGAAAAAATGGTCTTTCAAATATCAAAATACAAATAAAATTCGTAGGGATGAGGCCTTATGCTTATTTCGTTAAGTTCTTTTTCCCTCTTGTACTCTAGCCAAACGTCAATTACGTCTCGGGTAAAAACGTCTCCTTTGAGTAGAAATTCGTGGTCTCGCTCTAAGGCGTTAAGAGCTTCCTCTAAAGAGGCCGGGACCGTCTTCACTTCTTTAAGTTCTTCTTGGGTGAGCTCATAAACGTCTTTGTCCACCGGATCACCGGGATCGATTTTATTCTCTATTCCGTCAAGGCCCGCCATGAGCATGGCCGCGAAAGCCAAATAGGGATTGCACGAACTATCGGGGGCTCTGAACTCAACCCTCTTCGTTTTGGGATTATCGGTGTAAACGGGTATTCTTATCCCGGCGCTACGATTTCTTTGAGAGTAGATTAAATTAACCGGCGCTTCAAAGCCTGGAATCAGTCTTTTATAAGAGTTAGTGGTGGGAGCGCAAAAAGCCATCAACGCCGGAGCGTGCTTTAAAAGTCCGCCAATGTAATGAAGAGCCGTTTTTGAAAGTAGAGAGTAGCCCTCGGGGTCGTAAAAGATATTGTCATCTCCTTTCCAGAGACTCTGATGAGTGTGCATGCCTGAGGCGTTATCTTGAAAAATTGGCTTGGGCATAAAGGTCGCCACCTTGTTGTACTTTCTGGCAATGTTCTTGACGATATACTTATACATCAAACACTTGTCTCCCATTACGGTCAGGGTGTCGAACTTCATGTCAATCTCGGCCTGGCCCGCCGTTGCCACCTCGTGATGGTGTACCTCGATAGGAATCCCTGACCTGATCATGGTGAGAATCATCTCACTCCTTAGGTCCTGAAAGGAGTCGTGCGGGGGAACCGGGAAATATCCTTCTTTAAAACGGGGTTTATAGCCTAAGTTAGGGTTTTCCTGGCGGCCGGAGTTCCACTCCCCTTCTTGGGAGTCTATAAAGTAATAGCCCGCGTTTTCGGTCTGGTCAAACCTTACATCGTCAAAGATGAAGAATTCCATCTCCGGACCCCAATAACTTCGATCTGCAATGCTCGTTGATTTTAGATACTCTTCGGCCTTTTTAGCCACGAAACGGGGGTCTCTAGAGTAAGGTTTTTTGGTTAAGGGATCGTAAATATCACAGATGACACTTAATGTCGGTATCTTGCAAACCGGATCCACGATGGCTGTTCTCGGGTCCGGGATCAAAATCATGTCGGACTCTTGGATTTTTTGAAAACCTCTGATTGAGGAACCGTCAAAACCAACTCCTTCGACCCAGATACTTTTGGTTAAATCGTCCATTTCGGTCAGCTCAGAGGCTGGCATGGAGAAGTGCTGCCAAAGCCCGGGTAAATCATTAAATTTTAGATCTACCACTTCTATGTTGTTTTTCTTGACATACTGCATTACATCTTGAGGACTCATCTTGATTCACCTTTCTTTTTTGCGCGGATTTAGCTGATTTTTAAGAGTTGGTTGTCGACAGTTGTTTTGACGCGTTAATTAATGTTTTCAAAGAGCTCCTAACCCTTTCTCCCCTGTTCTTACCCGGATGATTTCCTCAACCGGATAAACAACGATTTTTCCGTCTCCGACCTCACCGGTTTTGGCGGCTTCCCGAATGATTTCAACAATTTTTTCCCACTCTTTGTCATCCGCAATGATTTCGAGTTTGATTTTAGGCAGGAGATCTACCTGATATTCACTGGCTCGCCATTCCAGGGTGATCCCTTTTTGGCGACCCCTTCCCTCGACATCGGTCACAGTCATACTGACAAATCCTTTCTCTTCGAGCGCTCTTCCAACGTCCCCAAGTCTTTCTGGCCTTATGAAGGCTTCAATCTTTTTCATCACGCCTCACTTTATATAAGCTTTACTGAATTTTAGGAACTTCATAAACTTTCGGGACTTAACGGACGGCGTAGGCTCTTTCCCCGTGCTGGGAGATGTCTAGCCCTACCTCTTCTTCCTGTTCTTTTACGCGCAAACCAACGACCGCATCAACAATTTTTGCTAAGATCCAGGTGACAGCGAAGGAATACGTTGAAACAACCAGAACGGCCACGATCTGAATGAGCAGTTGACGAGGTGCCCCAAAGAGAAGTCCGTTGGCTCCGGCACTATTAATAAACTTACTGGCAAAGAAGCCTGTCGCTATCGCTCCCCAAATACCGCCCATTCCGTGAACCCCCCAGACATCTAGAGATTCATCAATGTTCCGGCCGCTTCTAAAAAGAACCGCATAGTAACAGATCAAGCCAGCTCCGGCTCCAATAGCGATGGCGGCGACCGGGCCCACGAATCCGGCGGCCGGGGTGATGGCCACTAATCCCGCTACGGCCCCGGTGGCCACTCCTAAGGTGCCCGGTTTTCCGTGCGACCAGCTTAACAGCATCCAAATTAGTGTAGAGGCGGCAGCCGCGGTGTTGGTTACGACGAAAGCGTTGGCTGCTAAACCATTTGATGCCAAGGCGCTCCCGGCGTTAAAACCAAACCACCCAAACCAGAGCAAGCCCGCCCCCAAAACTACCAGGGGAATATTGTGGGGTTCCATGGTGTTTCGGCCAAACCCCTTGCGCTTGCCTAGTACCATCGCTAAAGCCAGGGCTGACATCCCCGAACTTACGTGAACAACCGTGCCTCCAGCAAAATCAAGAGCTCCCAGAGCACGTAGCCAACCCCCCGTGGCCCACACCCAATGGGCGATGACGTCGTAGACAAGTGTGGTCCAAAGGGTGGCAAAAATTAAAAAAGCGCTGAATTTTATCCGCTCAACCACCGTTCCCACGAGAAGAGCAACTGTAATTATGGCAAACATCGCCTGAAAAATAACGAAGGCTAAATGAGGTATCGTCGCGGCGTAATCGGCGTTTGGGGCTTGGCCAACACCGGCAAGACCAGCCCATCCGAGTCCTCCGATTATACCTCCTTTATCCGGACCAAACGACAGGCTATAGCCAAATAAAACCCACTGAATGCTTACCAGAGCGGCAACGATAAAACACATGGTGATAGTAGAGAGGGCATTCTTTTTTCTGACCATACCAGCGTAGAAGAACCCAACGGCCGGGGTCATTAACAGAACCAAAGCCGCTGATGCCAAAACCCAAGCCGTGTCTCCGGCATTAATCGAAGATTCCTGAGCGTAAGCGGGGCTTGCGGCGGCGAGATAAAAAATCCCGCCGGTAAACGCGAGGAACGGTTTGAGAGATCTTAGCCATCTTTTTTTCATTTCGAACTCCTTTTTTTTAGTTGGTTTGCTGTTCAGACAGGATATTTCGCTTTAACTGCTTTTAAAGCCGCTTTATACCTACTGGTTAACGCTTTTTCATCGGAAATCTCCCTGGTATCTATCTTTAGCGAAAGCAGAAGGTCGATATAGGTTCGAATCAGAGAGTTTTCGGTGATCCGCTGTTTCTTTGAACCAATAGAGCGATTACCCATTAGTCGCTCGCCAGATCGCTCCTTAAAAAGGCTTAAAAAAACATCCTTGGAAGCAGAAATCCCAACTTTCGCGCTCCAGATGAATAAGATTTTCTAATTGATCGCGGCGAAGAGGTAAAGTTATCCGCTCCATTCAAATTCCTAACTCATTAAAGTTTGAAGTTCTGAACTTAATAAACTTAATATAAAGTTTAAGAGATCGCGCGAGCGGATGTCTTTAGCCGGAGAGACAAATTTGAGCGGGTTTTTTTAGACACTTGGATAAGAAGGTAAGATATGTCGGGCGAATGCCCGGGGCAACAAGAGGAAAATTTTGTGGTTACGAAGAATGCTATCCATTAATAGATATAAAATTACATTATCGCTATGAAGTTTCTCCAAAATTTTAAAGTTAATTTTCTAAAGAAGTGTAAATGTTTAGTTCGTCAAGTTTAGAGCCTTCTAATAAAGAGCGTTGGCCTGAGGATTCGGCCGGTCACGAAATGACCGACCAAGTTCCGGTAGTTTCGCCTGATTACACCTTGGCCGATACAAGCTCTTTCCTGTCCCACCACATTAAAGACCTTGAGTTTATTGGTTACATTTACGTGGTTGACGCCCACAAAAAGCTGACTGGCGTTTTTTCCCACCGGGACCTTTATCTTCATCCGCGAGAAACAAGAGTCGAAAAAATTTGCAAAAAACCGCCGCTCATTACCGTCTCCCCCAGTAGCGACCGAGAAGAGGCAGCTTACACCGCCCTCCAAAACAATATTAAAGCGATCCCGGTGGTTGATGAAAATAGTATTTTTCTAGGGGCGGTCACCAGCGATGCCCTTCTTTCGATCCTTCATAAAGAACTTCGAGAGGATATCCTTCAATTCGCCGGTATCCACAAGGTTCATCTGGCTATGGATAATATCTTAGAGATTCCCATGCTTCAGGCGATCAAACACCGTTTTCCTTGGCTTTTAATTGGTCTAGTAGGAGGATTGTTGGCCGCTCAGATCATAAGCCAGTTTGAGCAGACTATTGAGAAAAACCTTGTGCTGGCGGCCTTTATTCCCCTGGTGGTTTATATCGCCGATGCCGTCGGAACCCAGGTTGAAGCCTTTGTAATTAGGGATTTCGCCCTTTTTCGCCAATTAAATTTCAGGGTATATTTTTTTAAGCAGTTCTCGATCGTTTTAATTATTGCCATTCTATTGGGCGGCATCATCGGCTTGACGGGGACTTTTTTGTATGGCACTCTTCCCATTGCAATAGTGCTGGCTGCAGCGGTCATCGGGGCCGTGATCTCGTCCTTGCTAACCGGTCTTCTGATTCCCTTCTTCTTTCGAAAATTTAATTTTGACCCGGCTAATGCCAGCGGTCCCATCGCCACCATCATTCAGGACGTATTAAGCGTTTTAATCTATTTCTCCGTGGCTGCTTGGTTGCTATGAACTTTGAGCTCTACTGACTTTCACCTAACGTTACACAAATTTGCCATCCAATTTCCTAATTTAAC
>DATBWY010000071.1:0-2383 GCA_036514555.1 Candidatus Subteraquimicrobiales bacterium | reverse complement strand
ACCGCCTTTTTTCCCTTCCGGGCCTCCAACGGAGCCGAGACCAGCGTGCGTTATCTTGCTCTTCCTAATCTTAAGATCACTGACATCACCAATGTTCACCCCGAACTCGTCCACGTGATGTATATAGAGATCCTTAAGCACTAGATGATTAACGGGATTGCCAGTGGCCTGAATAGCGTCTCTAAAAGGCGCTCCTTTGTCACTAGTAATCTCGATATTTTCTATTCTCACATAGTTTTTTCCGGAGAGATCGATGGCGGCTAAGAGGTTTTTCCTCCCCGCCAGAACCGGCCGGTCCCCTTTTTCCCCTCTGATAGTCACGAATGCGTTGGAGGTACCCGAAGGCGGGATCAAAATATCATCATCATATTTGCTCAGGATGTACCTGCCACCCCTAATTACCAAGGTGTCGCCGGGTTTTAGTTTCCGGGAACCATATCCGGGGGTCGCCCACGGCCTGGCTTTGGTGCCCGGGTTTGAATCCTTACCCTGAGGGGAAACGTAGTATGTCCGGGGATGATTTGCCCGCGACAGCGTGTCGCTTCCTCGCCTCGACTCAACACGGTCGTAACCTTTACATCCACTTAGGTTACCGCTAAGTACAACAAGTATCGCAGTAGCTAGAGCTAATGATAGTTTCAGCATCATTGTTGTCCGCTAAAATTTTTGTCATGCAGAACCCTGTCCTGAATTTATTTCAGGATTGTTTCAGCATCTAAAATCAACAACTTATGAAACCCTGAAATGAATTCAGGGTGACTACCTACACCTGACGAGAAGACCCGGCAGCGAGAGCGTTCGTTAGAGGGCCTCAACCCGCTCAACCGGAATCCCGAGTCAAGGCAAGCTCGCTCGCACTACAAACGGGTGATAGAAGAGAGCCAGGCCCAGATTTTTTCCTCTCCCAAATTACTGATAAAGTTGGCTTCTTGGATATAGTTTATCTCCCAGCCATCGCTAAAGGTATCCCTGATCTCTGTTTGGGTTACCCGTCTCGGCCCCCAAGCGCCCGGCTCCCGGTCGCTGAAGCAAAGCATAAAGTAGGTACCTCCCGGTTTGAGCACCGATTCTAGGCTCCGTTCAAAAATTGGGCGCTCAGCGTCTGACAGAGTATGAAACAGACCACAATCGATCACGGTGTCAAATTGTTTCATCAAGTTTTGGAGTTTAAGGGCGTCTTGGATCAGAAAAACCGCTTTAAGACCTCGTTTCTTAGCTTTTGCTTTGGCTTTTAGAATGGCTCTGGGAGCAAAATCCACTCCCCACGCTATGTGGCCCCTCTCAGCCAAAAATAACGCATTTTCACCGGTGCCACAACCAACATCCAAAACATCGCCCTTTATTTCGCCGGTCTCTTCCAACCGAATGATCTCCTTTTGGGGCCGGCCAATATCCCAAGGCGGAATCCCTCTATAAACTTCGTCAAAGAAGGTATCTGCAGCCATTTGAAATCCTCCCTAACATGCAAATTCCAAATCCCAAACAAGCTCTAAAAATACCAGAAGTTTGGACTACTTAACCGAAAATGTATAAGTCTTTTTGCCTTTCTTTGCTAATTTAAATAAGCCTCCGCTTGTTACCCCATTTATTATTTCTTCTTCCTTCATGTGGTGATCACTGACAGAGAGGATTCCATCAGGCTTGAGAACTCTGTAGATCTCTTTTAGAACCTCACTTGGATGACTAAGGTCATGAACGATATCGTATAAAAAGACAGTATCTATGCTTTTATCCGGTAAGCCGGTTTTACAATCAGAAAGGATTGTTTCGACGTTTTTAAGGCTTTTTGCTCTAATTATCTCTTTGACTCTTTGAATCGCGAGGGAGTGGATATCTAGGGCGTAAATCTTTCCGGTTTTTCCCACAAGTTCCGAGGCACCCACAACGTAACTACCGGGGCCGCACCCGTAATCGAGCACTTTAGATCCTGATTTTAGTTCCACTTCCTGTAATATTTTCTTCCGAGGCATCAAAAAATCGCGAATTTTAAATTCAAATGACATCAACTTAAAGCGCAAATCAGGCATTGCTTTATCCATAAGTTACCTCTTTTAGCTTGAGTTATGATTAGAGCCGGTTTTCTCAAAATAACGAGTGAACCACTCGGCCGCCAAGCGGGAAACCTCCTCAAGAGTGCCGGGCTCCTCAAAAAGATGGGTGGCGCCGGGCACGATCACTAGTTTCTTTTCGGCTCTAAGCTCCTCCAAAGCGTCCTGGTTCATATCGATCACCGGAAAATCGTTTCCTCCAACTATGAGAAGGGTTGGCGCTTTAACCTGTGGAAGAGATTTTCCCGCCAAGTCCGGTCGGCCGCCCCGGGAAACAATGGCCGCGATCACATCGGGACGTTCTGAGGCCGCAACCAGCGCCGCGGCCGTGCCGG
>DATBWY010000070.1:0-3397 GCA_036514555.1 Candidatus Subteraquimicrobiales bacterium | reverse complement strand
CGGTACAGGGCCAATCTTAGCACTAGCAGTATGGCAGTTAGGAGTAGAGTTAGCGGTTTTAGAGTGAGGAGTCAGGATGCTGGTGCGTAGTAGTGATTTGGTTGTACTTATAATAACAATCCCAGAAGGAGGGGCCGATGGACAAAGCAGCCGGTATTCAGATGAAATCGGAGGTTACCGGGACCGGAGATCCAATAGTACTCGTTCCGGGTGGACTGACGGGATGGATAAGTTGGAAACCTCACGCGGAGCAACTCGCGATCAACCGCCGAGTAGTGCGAGTTCAGCTTCTCGCGGTCGATCTCGGATTGCAAGGAGCACCTCTCCCGTCAGGTTATTCCGTAAGATTTGAAAGCGAGGCGTTACTAAAAACCCTCGATGAAATAGGCGTTGAAAAAGCTGATTTTGCGGCTTGGTCCTATGGGGCTGAAATTACTCTTGATTTTGTTCTCAATCACCCGGAGCGAGTGCGGACGCTAACGCTCATTGAGCCGCCGGCCATCTGGGTGCTCCGAAGCCGCGGTCCGCTCCCCAGTGAATTGATTGAAGAACAGAAAACTTTCCAAAAGCTTGCAGGTGCCGAGATAAGCGAGGAGCAGCTTGAATGGTTTACCCACTTCGCCGGTTTTGTGCCCCCCGGAGAAAACCCGAGAGAACTTCCTCAATGGCCTGTCTGGGTCGAGCACCGTCAATCTCTGCGGACCGGTGATGTTGTTTACCGTCACGAGGATGACATCGCACGGGTCCGAAGTTTTAAAAAGCCAGCTCTCCTCTTCAAGGGAGAGGGTTCACCTGAGTTTCTCCAAGATATTATTGATATTTTAGGTCAAGAATTTCCCTACGCCCAAGTGGAAATGCTTCCTGGCGCCCACGCCTTACACATAGTTTCAATGGAGCGCTTCATGGCAACTCTAAACAAATTCCTTAAAGAATCCTAGCTAAGCGACGAAGTAGTTATCGTTTCGATTTTCGCAGGGGCGGGGTAAATTAGGCAACTTCAGTGTAGGGCCCGAGGTCAAGAAAAGACTTCAAAGGTTTTAATATTTAGGCCTGGGAAGGTTTTAGTAGTAAGGACATCCTTCGATTTAAAGATACCAACGGTTCGAAAACCTTTTTCTTCTAGCTCCATCACTTCAATACTTTTCCCTTCAGGATCAACAATCCAGTATTCTTCGACCCCAAACTTAGCATAAAGTTTCTTCTTTATTCCCCTGTCTTTCTCGTGATCTGAGGATAATATCTCCGCAACCAGATCAGGAGGGCCTTGAATGTTTGCTTCGGTGATGATTAAAAGTCTTTCCCTGGAAACGAATAAAAGATCAGGTTGAACCACAACTGTGGGGGACAGCACGATGTCAAACGGGGCCATATAAAGCTCACCTAAATTTTTTCTTTCCAAAAACCGACTTAGGGTTTGATATAGCCGACCCAAAACTCTTTGGTGTTTTCTTCCAGGCGAAGGCACCATAACTAGCTCCCCTTCAATCAGCTCGTAATGTTTATCTTCAGGTAAGAGTAAATAATCTTCATAGGTAAACTTAGGATACGGACGACCCATTTTTATCACCGCTTTAATTAAACAATTAAGAGTAAATGCTGTCAAATTTACTCCTCATAAGTCTACAAAACCTTCGAAAATATTTAACACATTCTTAAAACATTTCTTAATAATCGTGACCCCCGGGTGTGTTATCATTATTATAAGTGGTTTACTTTTTCTAAAAGTGTTAATTAAAAGTGTTAACCAAAGTTGCCAACACATCCTTTCGGGCTCGCAATGACAAGTTCTGTGCTGTTTTTGGTGACTAAAATGCGGAGTCAAAAAATTTAAAATATTAAGAGGTAAATACATTTAAATAGAAGTAATTTAGGGCAAAAAATGGCGAAATTCAAGCTTCCGAAGCTTAAACTACCAATGCCTGCCAGGCTAAAGACTCTCAAACTCCCGTTCAGGCGCCCCGATCTCAAGGATCCCATAACGCAGAAAAAACTAATCATCTACGCGCTGATGTTCGTAACTTTTGGGACCGTCTTAACGATTGGCATGGTTGGAGTGGTAAACATTCCCGAGTCATGCATTGTCTGTCACAGCGAAAACCCGGAGTATCAAACCTGGAAAAGGTCGTCCCATGCCAATGTGAACTGCAGGTCCTGCCATACTCCCCCAGGCGGCCCCCTTCCCTTTTTGTACGATGAGGTCTCGGCGATCTGGAAGTCTGTAATTCCGGCCTTGACAGGGGGCGGTGAGCAGCCTCACAATCCTCACAGCGAGGTGAGCCAGGGTCACATCCCAAATGCCGTTTGCTTAAGGTGCCATTCTCCCGAGACGCGAACCTTTACTCCTAGCCGAGACGTAAAAATGGATTCAAAGGCCCACAAGACCCATCTGAAGAAAGGCGTAAGGTGTACTACCTGCCATAACCGGGTAACTCACGAAGACGCGGAAAAGTACGATCCCATCCCCAAATGGGCCAAGAACTTTCGCTACAAAAACTTTACCCACATGATAGAGGGCTGTTTTAGGTGTCACCGTAAAGGGCGAATTGATGTAGCCCAACAAAAGGTGACTTTTGTGGAAACGGACGAACTAGACGAAAGACTTCATGCCTCTTTAAAGCCGGTGGAAGCGAAGATTGAAGAAGAAACAAATGAAAACCTTAAAGCCCTTTTTGAAGCGGAAAAAAAAGCCGAGGAGGAAGGCGAAAAGCTTACTCAAGCCTCTAGACGCTGTGATCTTTGTCATCCTGATGATTTTGATTTAAAACCCAAGAGCCACGGGGTTGAAAACTGGGCTCCAGCCGGGCCTCCACAGCAAGGCGCCGAGAGGGTCAGGTGGGCTCACGCCGAGGAAGGTAAAAAAACATCTCCGGTTACCTGTTACCAGTGTCATCTTAAAACCTTTTGCCTCGACTGTCACGCCACTGAGATGCCCCATCCAAGGCCCTGGAAAGACCGGCACGGGAAAGCCGTGGTGGCGAGTGTTACGCCTCTACCCAAGCCAGACTTTGTGGCCGATCAACCCTTCTCTTTTGTGGACATCCAAATGGCGCCTGTTCCGGTGCTCAACAATCCCCAGAGCCTTTTCTGTTATCGTTGTCATTCCTCCTCGGAAAATTTCTGTAAAAAGTGCCACGGAGTGAGTTTTCCTCATCCGACAGGTTGGAGAAGTGCTCACGGCAAGACGGCGATGGCTCCTCTTCAAGCGCCACCCGCTGTTGAACTAGCGCCCAAACTCGTAGGGCAGGCCGGGAGAGCCGCCTGCGAAACCTGTCACCGGCCCCAGTTTTGCGATGGCTGCCACGGCGGCGCGCCACTGCCCCATCCGCCGAACTGGTTAACCGAGCACCGTATTTTTCTAAAAGATAAAGACCCAAGGACCTGCCTTAGGTGTCATGAG
>DATBWY010000069.1:0-7606 GCA_036514555.1 Candidatus Subteraquimicrobiales bacterium | reverse complement strand
TTTCAGGGTCTATAAGTCCTTGATTTATAAGCTTTTAGATGCCGAAACAAGTTCGGCATGACAGTTTTTAAGGTAAATTTGCCAAAGTACAGTAACTTTTTACGTTTTTATATGTCGTTTTTCGTTTTTATTTTTTAATTTTTAATTTAGCGCGCGGTTTCGATGGCTTCTTCTAGAGTGGACTTTTTTTCATAAAGGGCCGTCCCGATGATTACGCCCTCCACCCCTAGAGGCTCCAATTCTTTTAAAGCCTTAATATCCTGAAGTTTAGCGACGCCTCCCGAGGCTATTAGGGGCAGATCAATCTTCTCGGCCAGCTCCCTAATGCCGGAAATATTTGGGCCAACAAGGGTACCATCAGTAGAAATATCGGTATACATCAACCGCGTAACGCCCCACTCTTTTAGTTTTTGGGCTAGTTTCCAAATTTCCAGCTCCGTTTGCTCCTGCCAGCCGGAAATTACAACCTTTCCCCGGCTCCCGTCGACAGCGGCCACTATATTTGGTCCGAACTTGCCACAAGCTTCAATCACATAACTAGGCTCTTTAATAAGAGCGGTGCCGATAACCACTCTTTTCACACCGATATCGATAACCCGAGCCAAACTCTTTAGGTCTCTCACGCCCCCACCCAATTGGACAGGAAGCGCCACCGCTTTCACTATTTTTTCCACCACGGCGAGATTTTTGAGTTCTCCCAACAGCGCCCCATCCAGGTCAACGACGTGCAAGAATTGAGCTCCCTCCTCTTGCCACTTTAGAGCTTGTTCTACCGGGTCATCATTGTAAACTTTAACGGCTTCCGGTTTTCCTTGTCGCAAGCGGACACATTTACCGCCCATAATATCGACGGCTGGAAAAATTATCATCGGCACGATCTCCCGAAGTTTTCTAAAATTTTCAAACCGGCCTCGCTACTCTTCTCCGGGTGGAACTGGATCGCAAAAATGTTATCCTTCCAGATGGACGAGGCAAAGTTGAGTCCATAGTCAGTAGTAGTGGCAACAACGTCCTCCTTCGGCCGGGCGTAATAAGAGTGGACAAAGTAGAAGAAAGTTTCGTCTGGAACACCTTGAAGCAAAGGAGCTTCTTTTTGCTCGTGAATTAGGTTCCAGCCGATGTGAGGAACTTTGACGTCGCGGGGTAGGTGCACTACTTCGCCTTTTATTATACCAAATCCTTGAGGATACCCTTGTCCGGCAGACCCTCCTTCTTCGCTATATTCGAACAAAAGCTGCAGCCCTAAACAAATTCCCAGGAAAGGTTTCTGCTGCCGGATTCCTTCAATCACCACCTCGTCCAGGCCCCGCTTTTTCAAATTAACAGTCGCGTCCCTGAAAGCCCCGACACCCGGCAAGACGATTCCCGTGGCCGTTTTCACTTCCTTGGGATCCGAAGTAACGAGGGTTTCAACGCCTACTTTTTCCAAGCCCTTTTGAACGCTTCTTAAATTGCCCATGCCGTAATCAACAATAACGATCACTATTCTCCTTTAAAGGAATATTATGTCATGAGACAGGTCGGCTTCGGCCTAGTCATGAGTCATGGACACCTAATCTTCCCTTACCTATGTCCTTTGACCCTTGACCAACTACAACTTTCCTTTGGTGGAGGGAACCTCTTCTCCTAGGCGCGGATCAACGGTGGTCGCCGTATCCAGAGCCCTAGCCAAAGCCTTAAAAATAGCTTCAATCATGTGGTGCACATTCTTGCCCGACAAAAGATTTACGTGCAAGGTAATAGCAGCGTGATTAACAAAGGCGTGCAAAAACTCCAGGATCAAATCGGTTTCAAAGTTCCCGATTCTTTCCGGCGGCAGTTCAACCTCATAGGAAAGATGGGGGCGACCACTTATGTCCACAGAGACCATGGCCAAAGATTCATCCATGGGAACAACACTAAAGCCGTACCTCTGAATACCTCTTTTGTCACCGAGGCTCTTCCTAAATACTTCCCCGAGGCTGATTCCAACGTCCTCAACGGTGTGGTGAGGGTCAACATCCAAATCGCCCTCGGCCTTGAGCCGTAAATCAAATAAAGCGTGCTGGGTCAGGAGTTCCAGCATGTGATTGAAGAAAGGAATTCCGGTATCAACTTCCGTCACTCCCCTTCCATCAATCGAAAGCTGAATCTCGATCGCCGTTTCCCTGGTTTCTCTCTTTAAAGTGCCTTCCCTCTTGGCCAATTTTACCTCCTCGACGTTTCCACCCGGACGCGCTCATTATTTCTTTTAGCCGCCCCTTCTAGTGTTATCTTGCGCTTCCCTTGAAAGAGAAATTGTTAGTCTCCGCGTTTTTTAGTTTTAGTAGGGCTAAGAGTAACTGATCAGTGCTTCTAGCTACCATATCTGCTTTTCGCTCAATAAATATCTTACCCGGGGTGGCTTTCTTCAAAACGATGCCCGAAAAAAAACTTACCGAGCTCTTGAGATGGCGCAGGTTGTTAACCGTTTCTAAGTCGTCGGGTGTATCTCCGATGTAAATCCCGGAAGCGGTTCCCATTTTTTTCCCCAAAACAAGCAGGGTTTTGGGATCCGGTTTTCTAATAGTTCCATCTGTAAGAACAAAATCCGACGAAATAAGGTCCTTAAAAGAGGCTCTCTCCAAGGCAAGCTCGGCTTCCTCGCGCGTTCTTCCGGTAAGAACCCCAACCTTGGGAGAAAAGGGTCTAATCAGCTCCTTATCCACGATAGTTGTTTCGTTTTCCAGAAGACCTTTTCCTTTAAAATTAGTTGGTTTAAAACCATAGAGCCTCTCACAATAGTTGGAGCCGCCATAATATTCCTGGAAAATTCTTTGTATCAAGCCCTTATCCCAGAGTTTTTGGACGCGTTCCTGTTGCCCTTGGGTAAGATTTTCGAGAAGAATGGTTTGGGCGTTAGCGAGACCGCCACCCAGTGATCGCACTTTATCGGTGAAGTCTTGGAGCGCTTTTTTATCACTGGCCAAGGTATCGAGATTATGGTTGGAAAGTTCTTCGCTCTTGGCCAAATAAAAAAGAACTACGGCAAAGGTCAACTCCCAATCGTTGTTAAACCCTCCGGCTAACTTAAACAGTTCGGTTTGAACGGGCGTTATTAGAGTGCTCTTTCCGGGCCAGCCCAAAGTTTGGGAAAAATAGTGTTGGGTTGTCTGGCTGATAGCAACCCTGAAAGAGGAAAATACATCAAGAATGACGCCGTCAATGTCCAAAACTAAGCTTTCAACGTGAGAAAGGGGCTCCAAACTTTCTTTCCTCGCCCAAACCTCTGGTTCTATCTCAAGATAACCTTTGAAAATAACTCCTCCTTCTCAAAAATCCCGGGACTCGGAACCTTCTAAATAAAAATGCAAATTGAAAATTCTTTTTGGTCGCCTTCGCTCGCTTTAGCTTGCGCGACTTTGGACTCGATTTCACCTCTGGGGGCGAATTCGCAATTGCCTTCGGCCGCAAATTGCCGCCGCCCTTCAGCTCGCTCTCGTCTCAAGTTGCTCAGATGCAGCTCGCTGAAGGCAACCGATCTTAGAAAAGCTCCAATAAGTTTTTCAAACTATATTCACAGGTTTTAATCTTTAAATTAGGATTTCCTGAACTCTTGACTCGCCACTCTCCACCCTTCGCTTCCCACTGTCCCTCATAACCATTGACCCTTGACTTATTTTTCTTCATCCCCTCTATCCTCTAACCTTATCTCACAAGATTTTCCGTGCGCCTCTAGGCCTTCGGTTTCGGCCAAAACACTGACGGCTTCCGCAACCTTCTCAAGATCTTTTTTGCTATAAAAAATGACGTGGGATCTTTTAAGAAAATCCTCCACCCCCAGGGGAGAACTAAATCGGGCGGTGCCCTCTGTTGGTAGGATGTGATTAGGGCCGGCTACATAGTCTCCGATGACCTCGGGAGTCCAGTCTCCTAAGAATATGGCCCCGGCGTTTCTCACTTTCTCGGCCACTTCCCTGGCTGAACCCGCTTTTCTCGCCATGATTTCGAGGTGCTCAGGCGCGATTAGGTTTGCCAGCTCTAAAGCCACGTCCAAGGTGTCGCAAATTAGAATTTTTCCCTTATTTTTCAGTGACTCCCCGGCGATATCCTTGCGCTTGAGACTCGATAACTGCTTTTTGAGCTCGGCCTTGACGGCCTCCGCGAGTTGAGACGAGGTAGTTATCAAAAGAGCGGTCGCCAAAGGATCGTGCTCAGCTTGGGCCAGCATATCTGCGCCGATAAAAGCGGGGTTAGCAAACTCATCCGCTAAAATAACCACTTCGCTGGGACCGGCGAGCATATCAATACCGACCTCTCCCAGGACTTGCTTTTTAGCTAAAGTTACGTAGATATTGCCCGGACCAGTAATTTTATCAACCCTTTTTATCGTCTCAGTTCCGTAGGCCAGGGCCGCGATGGCCTGGGCGCCCCCCACTTTATATATTTCAGAGGCTCCGACCATGGAAGCAGCCACCAAGGTAGCCGCGTTCACTTTTCCATCCGGACTGGGAGGAACGCAAAGGGCAACCTCTGTGACCCCTGCCACCTGCGCTGGGATAACGTTCATCAAAACCGTGGTGGGATATGAAGCCCTCCCACCGGGCACATAAGCTCCGACTCGCTCGAGGGGCCGCGTAACTTCCAGCATAATCCCGCCTCTTCGGGCGAAGGTGAGACGCCGGCGCTTTTGCTTCTGGTGATAGTAAAAAATGCGCTCTTTAGCTAATTCAATGGCATCAATGAATTCTTTCGAAACCTTTTGAAAAGCTTCTTCTGTTTCCTCTCGTTTTACGGCTAAGTCAGACCGAGAAAGTTTCGCTTTATCAAACCGCTGAGTGTACTTTATTAAGGCCTCGTCCCCGCTCCTGCGGACATCCTCTAAAATCCCTTCGACGGTCAGATTTGCCTCTTTGTTTTCCAGATTTCGCCGGAAAATTAGCTCCTGTACTTCTTTTTGCTGGAAATCAGAAACTTTCACGATCGGTATCATTTACCCGCCTTTTAACTTGGAGGTTTACCTTTTCTAATTCTAAACCAAGGTAAGCTTACCGAAAAGAGGAAAGTTTGTTAAACTCAAATAATCCAGAAACCAGACTATCTAAAAATAACTTTTCGGTTCACCTCATTTTAAGTGTGCGAACTCGTATATTTATCGGGATTTTGGAAAGCAGTGAGCTAGCCAAGATTTCTAGCTACCGAACCGATCGTGAAACAGGAGTATTAGATGCAGGCCGTAATTCTTGCCGCCGGGGAGGGTTCCCGACTTAGGCCTTTAAGCAATCTTATCCCTAAAGCCCTGATGCCTATAGACACCAGACCGGTAATTGACGAGCTCCTGAAAATGCTTATAGCCTGTGGTTTCAGAGAGTTCGTGGTGGTTGTCGGGCACTTGGGAGAGAAAATCAAGAGTTTTTTGGGGGACGGTTCGCCTTGGGGAATAAAAATCGATTATGCTTATCAGAATAAACCCTTGGGAAGCGGAGACGCCTTAATAAAGGCCAAAAACAGCATTGCCGGAAGTTTTTTAGTGACCGCCTGTGACACCCTCTTTCTTCAAGGGGAGGTCGCGACGATGCTTTCGGCTTTTGATCCTGTAAAATGTGACGTATCAGTGGGGCTGAGAAAGTTTTCGCCCGATGATATTGGAAGAAGAAGCACGGTAAAAATGGACCAGCACAGCTTTATCCATGAGATAATCGAAAAACCGCAACCAGGAAAAGAACTAAGCAACCTTTCGGCGGTTCCGATTTTTCTTTTCACCCCAAAAATATGGCCCTATTTAGAATCACTAAAGCCTTCTAAAAACGGTAAATACGAGCTGGCTATGGCCATTCAGAACCTCTTAGATGATGAAGGCGGAAAAGTTAAAGGACATCTTCTTTCTTATTCCCGCGATGTCACCTATCCTAAGGATATCCTCGAGAAAAATTTTCCCTACTTAAAGCCTTATTTGTAATTAGTTCACAGTTCACATATGGACCAAGGCCTGCCTGCCGGCAGGCAGGCTGAAGGCCCGGGGCCTAAGGCCTAGAACCTTGGACCGTACAACATTTTAGTTTTGCCCGCCTGCAGCGCCTATGCCGCAAGCATTGGCGGGCAGGGATTGTAGTTTTTACTTTTTCGATTTGAATTTTTCATTAGTAACGGGAGGTTAGTTTGGAAACACTCGTTTTAACCGCGAAAGATGTGGCCCAAGTTATCGAAATAGATGCTGTGGTAGAAGCGGTTGAAAAGGCCTTCTTCCATTACGGGAAGGGCGAAGCCATTATGCCTCCGAAAGTTTATCTTACCCTCAAACAGTTTGGGGGAGATTTCAGGGCCATGCCGGCCTATCTTGAGGGCTCGGCCGCGGTGAAGTGGGTAAGCGTTTACCCTGGAAACCCGAAACAAGGTTTGCCCACGGTAATCGGGACAATTATCTTGAGTGATCCCAGAACCGGCTTTCCTCTGGCAATAATGGACGGCACTCTGATAACGGAGTATCGAACCGGGGCCGCTTCGGCCGTTGCCTCCAAATATTTGGCCCGCAAGGACTCGCAGAGTCTGGGACTGGTCGGTTGCGGAGCCCTGGCCGAGACTCATCTCGAAGCCATAGGACACCTTTTTGACCTAAAAGTAGTAAGAGTGTACAATCGCTCGGCTGATAAAATCAAAACCTTTATCGACAAAAATAAGGGTTTTAATATCGAGGGCGCCACAATTGAAGAAGTAACCCGATCAGACATTGTTTGCACCCTAACCACCGTTACCAGCCCTCTGGTCTTTAGGCCCTGGGTTAAACCAGGTACTCACATCAACGCCGTGGGGGCGGATGCTCCCGGAAAACAAGAACTGGACTCAACGATCCTCAATAACGCCAAAGTAGTGGTGGATGAGCTTGTACAGGCCACCCACGGGGGCGAGATAAATGTTCCGGTTAGAGAAGGATTATTTAAGAAAGAGGACATCTACGGCACCTTGGGTGAAATTGTAGCCGGTAAAAAGAGTGGCCGGGACGATAAGGAAATAACCGTTTTTGACTCTACTGGCCTCGCTATTCAAGATGTCGCCGTCGCCCGCGCAGTTTATGAGGCGGCCCTGACCCAAAAAATCGGCCACCAGATTGAATTGATACCCTAATAAAGGAACGACGCAGCTAAAATTATTTTTGTAGCCCGCTATTCATCGAGCAGAACCATATTCTTTTTGATAAAATTTTTAAGCGCAAGTATTACACCGTCTTTGAACTCTGGCTCACTTTCAGCCACCCAAACAGCTATTCGGTAAAGTTGGTCAGCTTGCAACCTCATCCAGTAGCCGTTCACATGTAGAAAAACAAATAGAGAGGTGACAGCGACTCTTTTATTGCCATTTTGAAAGGGATGATTTTTTATCAATAAGTAGAAGAGAATCGCGGCTTTATCGTACAACATGGGATAAAGGCTTCTCTTCCCAAATGTTTGGAAGGGAACAGCCAAAGTGCTTTCTAAAATATTGGGAAATCGAGAGTTAAAGTCTGGTATTGGTTCGTCCCACTCCAAAAATTTCTTTGCTAACCTGTGAGCTAAATATTCGGTTTCTTGGATGGTTAGGAGTTTAATTACTCGCTCCCCAATTTTCTTAGAACTTCTCCATATCTTCTGATAGTTTTTTCAACCGCTTTATC
>DATBWY010000068.1:0-11334 GCA_036514555.1 Candidatus Subteraquimicrobiales bacterium | reverse complement strand
CGAGCATAGCCATCAAAATCCAATAAAAGTCGGCTTTCTCTCGCCGGTTAACCATAAAACCAACTACAAGAGTGGCAACAAGAAATCCCCAAAGGTATCCTCCCCCGGATTCGATAAAAGTTTCAAAACTTGCTTGACCTGAGGTGAAAAGAGGCAGGCCAAAAAAGCTTTTAAGTCCGATCAAGGGAAGCCCGACCAAAAAATAAAGAGCCACACTAATGGTTCCCCAAAGCGGACCCAAAATTGCCGCCGCCAAAAGAAGAAAAAACACCTGAAAAGAAAGGGGAATCAGAGGGCGGAATGGAACCTGAATCAGGGCTCCCAAAGCTATCAAAGCGGCAAAAATAATAACTAAAACAATTTTTTTTAAAATTCGCATTTTGTGACTGACACCCGAGTTTACGACGGCCTTCTGATTACATAGGTTTGATAATAGGGAAATATCTTGCTGTTGTCAAAAAAAAGGAAGGAGAGCAGGTTCTTTTCGCAGTAAAATAATCCTTCTGTTGGCCGAAAGGCTTGATAATTGCCATAAAAGGTCAGAATATTGTAAGATGATAGTCAAGAAAACCAGTCAAAAGCTGTTTAGTCATTAGTCAAGAGTCATTAGCCATGAGCCAAGAATCCCGAAAGACAAAACGAGTGTCAACTATTGACTAGTGAGCCCGCTGAAAGTGGGACGGCTGACTTTGACTGAATTTGTAACATGGAGGATTAGGTGGTTGAAAAAGGAACGATTAGAGTTAAAAGAGGCCTAGCTGAAATGCTAAAGGGCGGCGTAATCATGGACGTCACCACTCCTGAACAGGCTAAAATTGCCGAGGACGCGGGAGCCGTTGCCGTGATGGCGCTCGAACGGGTCCCGGCCGATATCCGGGCCGCCGGCGGTGTAGCCAGAATGGCTGATCCCGCCATTATCGAGAAAATAATGGCGGCTGTTACAATCCCCGTAATGGCCAAGGTTCGCATCGGTCACTTTGCGGAGGCTCAAATCCTGGAAACTCTGGGAGTTGACTATCTTGACGAAAGCGAAGTTCTCACCCCTGCTGATGAGCACCACATTGATAAGTCCTCTTTCAAAGTGCCTTTTGTCTGCGGCGCCCGAAACTTAGGAGAGGCCTTAAGAAGAATCGGAGAGGGAGCGGCTATGATTCGGACCAAAGGTGAGGCGGGGACCGGAAATGTTGTGGAGGCGGTCAAACACATGCGGCTAATAAACGAAGAAATAAGACAGCTCCGAGGGATGAGAGAAGACGAACTCATGCAGGCGGCTAAACGACTTCAAGCTCCCTACGATTTAGTGAGGGAGGTCAAAAAGAAAGGCAGACTCCCCGTGGTTAATTTTGCGGCCGGGGGAATTGCCTCACCCGCTGACGCTTCTTTAATGATGCAGCTGGGAGCGGATGGGATTTTTGTGGGCTCGGGCATATTTAAATCGGAGAACCCTCAAGTGATGGCTCAGGCTGTGGTTGAGGCCACTACTAATTTTGACGATCCTCAATTGCTGGCCAAAGTCTCCAAGAACTTAGGAAAGCCGATGGCTGGTCTTGAGATTTCGGAGATAGAGGAGAAAAATTTGCTTCAGCGCCGAGGCTGGTAAATGAATAAGGGAGAAAGGCGAAGGGATAAGTCGAGAAGGGAAAACAGAAAGACAACGGCCCTAAAAGTGGGAGTCCTTGCTCTTCAGGGAGCAGTTTCTGAACATCTTGAGATGCTTAAAAAGTGCGGCGCCAAAGGAATTCTCATTAAAAAGCCGGAGCAACTGGCTTTGGTTGAGGCTCTCATAATTCCAGGAGGAGAAAGCACAACGATCGGCAAATTAATACGTAGATACGGTTTTTTTGAAGAAATTCAAAAACTTGTTGATAGGGGTGTTCCCGTCTACGGAACCTGTGCCGGTCTTATCCTTTTAGCCCAAAAAATTACCGGATCCTCGAAGGACATAGTAGGAAGGGAGCAACTTTTTTTTAAGTTTATGAACATCGAAGTAAAACGGAACGCTTTTGGACGCCAGAAGGAGAGCTTCGAGATTGACCTAAACGTTCCCGAGCTTGGCCCGGAGCCTTTTCGCGCCGTTTTTATTCGAGCGCCCTGGATTGAGAAAGTTCACGATGGCGTTGTTACGATGGCAAAATTTGAGGATAAAGTTGTTATGGCCCGTCAAGGAAAATTCTTGGTAACCGCTTTTCATCCTGAATTAACTAATGACACCAGAGTACATCGGTATTTTCTGGAAATGACCAAGAATTGAGAGTATAACCCTAACCCTTAGCTTTACACTATTAAGGACTGCTTGAAGGGAGCAGCAAGATGTCCGGACACTCGAAATGGTCCCAAATTAAACACAAGAAGGGCAAAGAGGATGCTAAGCGGGGCCAGCTTTTTAGCAGACTTTCCCGGGCCATCACGGTGGCGGCTAAAGCGGGTGGCAACCCCGAAACCAACGCTGTTTTGGAGGCGGAAGTCCAAAAAGCGAAAGACTATAATATGCCCAACGACAGCATTGAGCGGGCCATCAAAAGGGGAACCGGCGAGATTGGGGGAGTTCACTTCGAACAGATTGTTTACGAAGGCTACGGACCTCAAGGCGTCGCTATGCTTGTGAGCGTAATGACTGATAATCGTAATCGAGCCGCTGCCGACATGCGAAGCATCTTTACCCACAATAACGGTAATTTAGCTGAATTAGGCTCTGTAAGCTGGATTTTTGAGAAAAAGGGGAATATCTTAGTGGATAAGACCCCGGAGATTGAAGAAGACACTCTTTTTTCAGCCGTTGTAGAAGCGGGAGCCGAGGATATGCAGGCCCACGAGGACCACTGGGAAATTACGACTTCTCCGCAGGATCTGACGAAAGTCCGAAAATTAATAGAGGAACAGGGTATTACGGTTACTTCGGCCGAAATTACCATGCTTCCAAAAAATACCGTTAAGTTGGGCAAGAACGAAGCCAAAAAAGTCCTTCGCCTAATTAATGCGCTGGAAGAACACGAAGACGTCCAGGAAGTATACGCTAATTTTGATATTCCGGATGAAATATTAGAGGAAGTTGCGGCGGAAGCAGCCTAAATTCTGGTTAAAAGTTAAAAGTTTTTGAGTTTTAGAAAAAAGATAATTTGGGTTTATAGGAGGGTCACGGAAAAATCCTAAATTCAAAACCCTAAGTACTAAACAATATCAAATTTCACAAATTCAACGTTCAAAAAAGGTTTTGGATTTTAAAAATTTGGATTTTGGATTTGTTTAGGATTTGCACTTCGACTTAGCTCAGTGTCCCTCGAATAGAGAAGTGTCCTGAGCTTGTCGAGGGAGGGCTTGTGATTTGAAATTTAAGATTTTATTTAACTCTTTAACCAATCACGATTAATTCTTACTTAATACGGAGGGGGTTTAGTGGTTATACTTGGAATTGATCCGGGAACGGCTTCCACGGGCTTTGGGATAATCATCAAAAACCTCGGCAAACTCGAGGCGAAAAGTTATGGAATCATAAGGACCAGCCCCCAAGAAGAGCTTTCCAAGAGGCTAAAGAGAATCTATCTAGAAATAAAGAAGATAATTTCCGATTATAGACCTGATGAACTCGTGATTGAGGAACTTTTCTTCAACACAAATCTCAAAACGGCTCTAGCAGTGGGCCAAGCCAGGGGGGTTCTTTTTTTGGCCGCCGCTGACTCCGATCTAACACCCGTTGAGTATTCACCACTGCAAGTTAAGCAAGCCGTTGCCGGTTACGGAAGAGCCAGCAAGGACCAAATTCAGTTTATGGTCAAAAGTCTTCTAAACCTTTCGGAGGCGCCCAAACCAGATGATGCCGCTGACGCCTTGGCCCTCGCCATTTGCCACGCCCATTCCCGCGGGTTCAATGAAAAAATAAAAGAAGATTGCCGAGAAGTTTCTACATCCGAAAAACGTCGGTTTCCAGTAGTGTAACCATAATTCATCAATTTAAGTACCTAAATTTCCTTTTCTAAAATGTCCTAAAACCAGCGTATCTATCAGCAACACCAAGGGACCAAGTTTTAATTTGGGGCGATGATTGCTTTCTTGTCGGGAAAATTGCAGAAAAAATTAGCCAACAGCGTAGTTCTGAATGTTGGTGGGATTGGGTACGAGTTATTTCTTTCTTCCCAGTCTTTAGCCAGAATGCCATCAGAGGGCATGGAGGCGAAAGTCCACGCCTATCTACACGTTCGTGAGGATCTTCTTCAGCTATATGGCTTTGTAACATCAGAGGAAAAAGAACTTTTCACCCACTTAATTTCGGTGGGAGGTATTGGGCCCAAAGTAGCCTTGTCGGTTCTTTCCACTTTTTCGGCGGATTCATTAAGAAAGGCCATTTTGACCAGTGACGTGGGCTCAATTACGACGATACCCGGGATAGGTAAAAAAAGCGCGCAAAGGCTTATTCTGGAACTGAAGGAAAAATTGGCTCTGCCCGAGTTTCAAGAGGTTTTTTCGCCCCAGGCGAGCACCGCCTACTCCGAGGCGAGAAATGCTCTAGTAAATCTTGGCTACTCATCAATCGAGTCCAAAAAGGCCCTGGAAGGATTTGACTACTCCAAGACCGAAGTTACCCCGGAGGAATTGGTGAAGTACGCTCTCAAAAATCTGGTTCAGGCGAGTTCTTAATTTAGCGAGCGAAACAATGATACCGAACGGATTAAAAAAAATCTTTTTAAAAGGAAGATACGCTGATTTAATAACGCTCGTTACCGTTA
Source organism: Candidatus Subteraquimicrobiales bacterium (assembly GCA_036514555.1). Taxonomy (GTDB): domain Bacteria; phylum Actinomycetota; class Aquicultoria; order Subteraquimicrobiales; family DATBWY01; genus DATBWY01. The sequence goes on along the minus strand of DATBWY010000068.1, from coordinate 6,613 downwards.
TTACCCTGGTTTTCGGGTTTTTTCTTTCGCTGGCCAATTTGTTCCCTCCGGCGGGGCTCCTCTTGATAATACCTCTTTTCTATAGCTTGAAATACTTGTGGCTTTATGACGGGACCAACTTCAGATGGCGAAATATGAAGGCGCCGGAAAAAGCGGGCACTCTGGGGGTGCTGATAGGCTTGGGAATGAGTCTGCTTTATCTGATTCGATTAGGTGTTCCGGCCTTTGTCCCGATTGTCTGGTTGGGTCTTCCTCTGGGGGCGATTATTGCCTTGTTTGTTTTTACCTTCACCCATCCCGAAAAAAGGATAAGCCAGGAAGATTTCTTTATTGCCGGTTGGAGCACTGGTTCTATTGGGGCCGTTTATATAATCCTTCTAGGTTTGTTGGCTCTAAGCCTTAATTCGCCACAAAAACTTTTCATCCTATTTTCAGACACATTTTTTGTCGTTGTTTTCCAAGCAATCCTTCACCTCTTTGTTACATTGGGCGCTTCTTTAGCGGCTGGGTATGCCCGCAAAAACTTTGGCTGGGGCGGGATACTCATATTTACCTTAGTGGCTTTCGGCTTATATTTATATATTTTTCAGATCGTGATTTAGTTTTCACCAAGTGGATTGAGGAAAAGTGGAAGAAGAAAGAATTTTGTCAACCGAGCTAACACCGGAAGATCTGGAATACGACAAGAGTTTGCGCCCAAAACGTCTCGATGATTTTGTGGGTCAGGAAAGGATAAAGGAACACCTTCGCATTTTTATCTCGGCGGCGAAAAAAAGGGGCGAACCTTTGGATCACGTTCTTTTGACGGGGCCACCGGGATTGGGAAAAACGACCCTTGCCGGTATTATCGCCACCGAACTTGGGACAAACATCAGAAGCACCTCGGGTCCGGCGATTGAGCGGGCCGGAGATTTGGCGGCCATTCTCACCAATCTCCAACCGGGAGAAGTACTTTTTATTGACGAAATTCACCGCCTTAACCGGACAATTGAGGAGGTACTATATCCCGCCATGGAAGACTTTAAGATAGACATTGTGGTTGGTAAAGGACCGAGCGCCCGGACGATAAGGCTTGATCTTCCTCATTTTACTCTCGCGGGGGCAACTACCAGAACCGGTCTTATTACTTCGCCTTTAAGAGACCGTTTTGGGGTGGCCAGCCGCTTGGAGTACTACAGCGAATATGAACTGGAGGAAATTGTTGAGCGATCGGCCAAGATTCTAGAAGTTAAGATAGATGCAATGGGAAGGAGAGAAATCGCTCGCCGCTCCCGTGGCACGCCCCGGATAGCAAACAGGCTCCTTAAAAGGGTCCGCGACTACGCGCAGGTAAAAAGCGATGGTAAAGTGGACAAAGAGATTGCGGCCACCGCTCTTTCCTTTTTTGAGGTAGATGAAAAGGGCTTGGATAAGCTTGACCGTAATATCTTAAAAGTTTTGATTGAAAAATTTAACGGCCAACCCGTCGGACTAAATACCCTGGCGACAGCCATTAGTGAAGAACCACAAACCCTCGAAGACGTTTACGAGCCGTATCTTTTGCAATTAGGTTTTCTCAAGCGCACCTCCCGAGGCCGGGTTCCAACCGATCACGCCTACAATCACCTGGGTTTGGACAGACCCCAGGAACACACTCTATTTTAAGGATTATTAACTATTCTAAGGCGCAGTTTAGTTGCCGAAAGTATTTAAATCTGAGACTGTTGAAAAACAGCTTTGCGCGTTTTAGACAGTAGTTGCCCCATTCATGGGCTAAAAATAGCTCCGCAATTGCGGGGCAACTGCATTTTGGAACTTTAAGCGATTAAGATTGGCTATTAATCAACAGTCTAAATTTGTATCCTAAAAATTTTGAGGAAGGTACATGAGAACCGGAATGGCTAATATGCCTTTACACTACGGCAAAGCGCCCCCGTGGCTTTTTGAAAAAATGAAAAATCTCGCCCGAGAAATCACCGTTTTTGTTGTTTCAGAGTTCGGACCGGATGAGATGCTCAAGAAACTTTCGGACCCTTTCTGGTTTCAAGCCTTCGGTTCGGTGCTTGGGTTCGATTGGCATTCCTCTGGGCTTACCACTACCGTTTGCGGAGCCTTAAAGGAGGCTTTAAAAGGGAGTGAGAAAGATTTCGGTCTTTTTATTGCCGGGGGCAAAGGAAGAACTTCGAGGAAAACTCCCTCCGAGATCGAGGAGTTTGGTTCGTTAATCTCCACCGATCCCGCGAAGTTAGTTTACGCCAGCAAAATGGCGGCGAAAGTGGATAATAATGCTTTGCAGGATGGCTACCAGCTTTACCACCACACTTTTATTTTTACCGCTCGCGGCTCTTGGTCCGTTATTCAGCAGGGTATGAATCCGGCGAACAGATTCGCCCGGAGGTACCATTGGTTATCAGAAGGAGTCAGAGATTTTGTTTGTGAGCCTCACTCAGCTATCTGCGGAGATAAAAAGGGAGCCGCCCGTAATATGGTGGCTCGGGAGTCGGAGGAGGCCCGAAAAACTTCTACTCTTTTGGCTCAAGAAAAGCCGGCCACCCTTCTTAAGGACCTCGAAAAGATAAAAACCTTAGACTTACCCGCCCGGCATGAGGTGCTAGTTCAAGACGTTCACCCCGAGCGCATAAAAAAAATTTTTTTAAAGACCTATGAGCGAAAGCCGGAAAACTTCGAACAGTTGCTGGGAATGAAGGGTGTTGGGGCCAAGACCATCCGGGCTCTAACACTTATTTCGGAGTTAGTCTACGGAACGGCTCCGAGTTTTCAGGATCCGGTAAAATTTAGTTTTGCCCACGGTGGCAAGGACGGTTACCCTTATCCGGTTGATAAAGAAAATTACGAAAATTCCATTGAAATCTTAACAAAAGCGTTGGCTCAGGCTAAGTTGGGAAGCACCGATAAGCTAAAGGCTCTTAAAAAACTTAACGCTTTTTACTCCCGTTCTTATCTCAAGCAAACGCCTGCTTCTCGATCTAATCTTGACAACCTGCCTGCTTCCATAAGAAAATAGTTTTAAAGAGGTGATTTTAAGATGAAACAGTTTAAAACCATGGTTTTAATGACGGCCCTAACCGTACTTTTAGTTCTTATTGGAGGCGCAGTTGGTGGCCGGAGTGGAATGGTTATTTTTTTAATGATCGCGGTTGTCATGAACGTTCTTGGTTATTGGCATAGCGACAAAATCGCCATTCGGATGACGAGAGCAAAGAAGGTTTCCGAGCAAGAGGCCCCGGAGCTTTATAATGTTGTAAGAGCTCTTGCTACTAGTGCCCACCTTCCTATGCCTAGAATTTATATCACTCCGTCGCCTCAACCAAATGCTTTTGCGACCGGGAGAAACCCTTCCCACGCGGTTGTCGCTGTTACCGAAGGGCTTTTGAATCTTTTGAACCGGGAAGAGTTAGAAGGCGTGTTAGCCCATGAATTGGCGCACATAAGAAATCGCGATATTTTAATAAGCACCATTGCCGCGGTGATGGCCGGGGCGATTACAATGATCGGCATGATGCTCCGCTGGGGTCTTTTCTTCGGTTCCGATGATGACGAAAGTCCCTTAGGGCTAGTGGGAGTTATTGCCATGGCAATTCTTGCTCCTATCGCTGCTCTTTTGATCCAAATGGCAATTTCTCGTTCTCGCGAATACCAAGCAGATGCCTCGGGAGCAAGTATCACTCATAAACCCGAAGGATTAGCCCAAGCTCTCTTGAAACTGGAACAGGGCGCAAAGAGGGTACCTATGCCCGTAAACCCGGCAGCGGCGCACTTGTTCATCATCAATCCATTCGCGGGACAAAACCTCGTTAATTTGTTTAGCACTCATCCGCCTATCCAAGAGCGCGTTAAAAAACTTCGAGAGATGTCCCCGGCGCTTGTTCGCCAAATTGCGAGCACTCCTTGAGCAAAGTCAGCCCAGAGTAGTAAAAAGCGGCGATGTTTAAAAGTTGCCGGATATCACGACGTTGACCGACTTTGGTTGATAAGAGGCGGTTAAGATATAGGATGTGAGCTTTATATCCAGAAATATTGTAACGGGGGGATGGGGAGCTGATAAAAAATGGACGAAAATCTTTGTTTTTTGAAAGAGGTTGATCTATTTCAAGATTTCTCCGCCAAAGAACTTAAAGAAGTCCAAGAAAAAAGCACCATAAAAAGTTATCCTAAGGGTCAGGTTTTCTACGGTCCGGATAAGCCAGCCGAGCTTCTTTTCGTTTTAAAAAAGGGGAAAGTGAGAATTTACGAACTTTCACCGGACGGAAAGGAGTTCACCCTAGCTATTCTTAACGGAGGAACCATTTTTGGCGAAATGGTTTTGGTGGGACAGGGAATGTACGACGCTTTTGCGGAGGCCCTCGAGCATTCAGAACTTTGTGTATTGAGCAAAAAAGATGTTGAGCAACTAATCATCGACCACCCAAAGGTAGCATTAAAAATTATTGAGATTATCGGAAATCGTCTCCGTCAAACAGAAGAAAAACTTGGCGATTTGGCTTTTAGGGACGTTACTAGCCGGTTGGCGTCACTTTTGTTAAGGTTGGCTGATGACGAAGGAGTTGCTTCGAACACAGCTCAGCTCGCGGGCAGATTTACCCATCAAGAATTGGCTGAAATGATTGGCACTTCAAGGGAGACGTTAACGAGGGTCTTAGGTGAGTTGAAAGCAAAGAAACTGATAAGTGTTGACCACAAACAAATTATGCTTCTTGACCACAACAGTCTGGAACGATTGAGTCGTACGAATTGGTAAGACCGCTAAGTTGGCTCTTTTCTTAAAAATCCTCTAAGTTTGTATGTACTAATTGTCGGTAAGTCAATAAATTTTAACTAAGGGGTGATTTTGGTGGGTCTTAACATTGGTCAAGCCGCGCCTGATTTCGAACTTCCTGATGAAAACGGTAATTCTGTGAGACTTTCCGATTTTAAAGAAAAAAAAGTTTTTCTAGTTTTTTACGCCGCCGACTGGAGTTCTATCTGTACCAGTGAGATGAATTGTCTCCGAGACGACCTGCCAAAGTTTGGCGGTAAAAATGTTCAGATATTAGGCATTAGCGTGGATAATATTCACTCCCATGCTGCTTGGAAGGCGACTAAAGGTTATCAGTTTCCTCTTTTGAGCGATTTCTGGCCTCACGGCGGAGTTGCCCGCAAGTATGGAATTTTCGACGAAAAAAAAGGGCTCGCTAAGAGAGGCGCTTTCGTTATTGATGAAAAAGGAATAATTAAAGCGATTCTTCTGAACGAAGTCACCCAAGGACGCACTGAGGAAGAATTTCTTCGTCTCTTGGACAAAGCATCCTGAAATTCCCATGCACTAATTCTCAAGCCTCCCCCAAATTTCTCCTAATTTTTTTAACCATCATAAATTGGCTAAACTTGAAAACGCCCTCTGCCGATTACATCTTTGGGGAGTTATTTTTTGACAGGGGGTGGATGAATATGAAATCAGCGGTGAGATCACCCTACTTCATCTATGTTTTGCTGGCTATTCTTTTTTTGGCTGGACTTTGGGCGAGTTGGCAGTTGCTTAGAGGGTTTCAAGAGGAAAGAAGGCCCCTCAAACAAAGTAGCGCGATAAACGTTCAAGTTGATGACGGACAATTCGTGACGTTTTAACGATTATCCCCCCGCTGCATAAAGACCAGTCCAGTAATCCCCCGCGATAAACTTCCCCGCCTCCTTTGCCATTTTTTGTCTTGACAGCCCTACAAAAGAAGCGGAAAATAAATTTAGATATTTTAATATCTTGATATTTGAAGACTTTGGAATGAAGACGGAAAGATTAAAACCAGAAAAATTACCCATCGCCGAGGAACTAGAAAAAACTGAGGTTACCGCCAAGTTTTTTCGGGGCTTAGGAGATCCTACACGACTCAAGATTCTTCAATATTTGTTAGAGAAAGAGCGAAATGTCTCCGAATTAATTGAGTTGCTGGAAGTTTCTCAAAGCAAGGTTTCAAATCATTTGGCTTGTCTTAAGTGGTGTGGTTATGTTAGCGCCCGCCAAGAGGGAAAACACGTCTTTTATCAAATAACAGATAAGCGAGTTAAGCATATCCTGAGTTTAGCCGGTGAGATGATTGCTGATAATGCCAAGCACCTCTGGTTTTGCACTCGTATCTGAAAAGACAAATCCAGAAGACGTAAGTCCGGATTAAGGATGAGGAAGACAGGAGCCTCATAAGTCCCAGAAAGCCGCAATCTTTGAGAGAGCGATACTCAAAAAAAACATAATGGAACTACAACTATAGACGGTCGCTAAAATACTAAATAAAGGTTCGGGTCGATTACCCGTACAAAGCTGATCTAGAGTCCAAGGAGGTGAGATCGGTGTTTCGTAAAAGATATATGCTTCGTAAGGTAGCACACTGCAGCTACTGTGACGAGGGTGGCTGTTTAATTTGGTCCTGGGCATGACACTAAACTGCCCCAAAAAGACATCGATTCTTGCTCATGGCCGGGCGCCCGCTCGGCTATAATTATTTTTAAAGTCCAATTACGAGGGGTAGAATGTCGGCAGATAAGTTTGACTTAATTATTATAGGAGGGGGAACGGCTGCTTTTGCGGCCGCTATAAAAGCGGAAGAACTTGGAGTGAAAACCGCGATGATAAGCGACGGTCCTT
>DATBWY010000067.1:0-14125 GCA_036514555.1 Candidatus Subteraquimicrobiales bacterium | reverse complement strand
TTTGAATATACTCTCTTATTTTTTCTAAGGTTTTCTCACTTCTTATTACGTGCTCATAGTAATTTCTTTGCCAGAAGACTTTTCCTGTAAAGCCATTCTGTTTTAATTTCAAAGTAGTTAAGGATTTGAAAGCCTGGATGACGCGAGGCAAATTTATATTTGCTTCGTCAAAAAGGAAGATTATGTGCAAATGATTATTCATTATGGCGAAGTAATCAATAGTTACACCTGCAAAACGATTTTCCAAATTTCTCAATTCTTTTTCCAAAATTATTTTTTCCTTGCGACTGATAAATTTTTTCTTAAAATCGGTGCAGATGGTTACGAAATAGGCACCGTTAGTTTGGTAATCATAACTTTTTAACCTCATGTCCCTTTGGTGCTTTTTCATTTACCCCGTTTTATGCAATTTGTAGTGGGCGAGTTTACTCGCCAAAAGCAGAGCAAGCTCTGCCACTACTAAGGTTTTTTATTTGTTGTTCTCAATTACCCTTAATAGGGTTTCCCCGAGAGTTAAAGGATCAAAAGGTTTTGTGATATAAGAGCTTGCTCCCAATTCTTTGGCTAATTTTTGGCTTCTCGGCTCAATTTTGGCCGAAATCATAACGATCGGAATATTTTTAGTAATCTCCTTTGCTTTAAAGGCCCGACAGGCCTCAAAGCCATCGGTGCCAGCCATCATAACGTCCAAAAGAATAATGTCCGGCGGGTTTTTTAAAGCTGTGCGAATCCCCTCTATCGCGTTAAAACACCCGGTCACTTCGAAGTCTTCGGTTTCTAAGACAGTCTTAATAATTTCTTGAACATCTAAATCATCATCAATCACTAAAACCTTAGTCACTTTCGAGCTCCCTCTTTAAGCCGCTCTCTCTGCTTTACTTTACTTCTTCCTTCTCCCGCTCTTCTTATGGGTAAAGTGAAGCTAAAGGTAGTTCCTTTACCGATTTCGCTGTCGATCCATATCTTTCCACCTCGGCTCATAAGAATTTCTTGGGCGATCGCGAGCCCCAGGCCTGTGCCTCCTTTAGCTCGATCCAATGAACCGTCAACCTGATAAAACTTTTCAAAGACATAAGGCAAGTGTTCCTCGCTTATACCAGGACCAGTGTCCGAGACTTTAACTAGAATCTCCCGGTCTCTCGGTTCTAGTGAGACCGACACCTCGCCTTTTTCGGTATATTTAAGGCTGTTGTCAATAAGATTGATTAGGACTTGTTCAATTCTAGCGGGATCTCCCTCGACGACCAGGATGTTATCAGGGAGCTCTCTTTTTAAGTGAAGGTTGCGCTCCATGGCAACTGGCTGGAATTTTTCAACCACCTCTTCAATTAACTTTGTGAGATCAAAAAGCTTAATTTCTTTTTCTTCCAAAAAGACTTCGGGACGGGCGGCGTTTAAAATGTCGGTGACGAGAGACTCCAATTTTTTTCCCTGTTGCAAAACTGATTGCAGAAAAGTTTTTTGTTTTTCATTAAGAGCGCCAGCTTTTCCCCCTAAAAGTAAAGAAACATAACCCAATATTGAGGTTAAAGGGGCTCTCAGCTCGTGTGAAACCGTGGATAACAAATCTTCTTTAGTTTTTTCCAGCTTGACAGTCTCTCCAACGATAATTCTACTAAATATCGAGGTTGTGACAGATATCAAAAATAGCAAGATAAGACGCTGGCTTATCATGCCTATGTTCGTTGGCGAGTTACGCCATTCTGGCAGTGTTACTCCGGCATAAGCCAAGGTGACCACGAGAATAAAGACAACGAGGGGCGAGAGTCTTCGCGAAACAGCGACATAAATAAGTAAAAGACCATACAGAAGAAACAAGCCGCTTCTCAAGCCACCCGCGAAATATATTGCCATTGAGATCAAAGCTAAATAAATAAAAATCTGTACATAAAAGAAGGGGATTTGTAGGGTCGATTTTCTTTTTAATGAAAAGTAAAGTAGTTGATCGGCAAAAATAGCTAAACCGATTCCCCCAAAAAGAAAAAGAGCAGGAATTTTACGGTACACAAAAAGAAGTATTATAAAACCTGTTAATAAACCAATAATCCTTGCTGCTTTAACTATTTCAAAAGGAATTAGTTCTTTCTTTTCCATCATAAATAAACCCCCTTGGCTGTATGTTCGTGGTTAAGGTCATGATTCCTCTTTTTAAGGTCCCGATTCATTGGTACCGGTCCATTAAGACAGAGCTTAAAATAATTGCTCCGAAAAAGAGAGTTAGCAGAGCGTTGTATCCCTAATTTTATCGGTAAATGAAGGAAAAATTGACTTCATTAGCGGAGGTTGTAAATGACTTGCGCTTAAAAGGTACTTTTAAGCCTAAAAATCAATCAAAGAAACAATTCTTGAAGGTTTATGGTGCGGTGGGTGTATAAGAAAACCTTGGCCAAGTTTTACGCCTATTTCTCTCAAGGTCTTAAATTCTCCGATCGTTTCAATGCCTTCAGCAACAAGCTCAGCGCCTATGCTGTTCGCAAACGTCTTAAACATTCCAATAAAATCCCGTTGGGTCTCTTTTTCGTCAATGTTTCTGATTAAAGAGCGGTCAATTTTGATAAAATCAGGTTTTGCTTTAGTAATTAATCGCAAGGCATGATATTCCGTGCCTATACCATCTATGGAAATTCTAAAGGTTTTATCTTTCCAGCGCGTTATCGCTTTTAACAAATAATACATATCTGTAGCGGCCAAGCGCGGAGTAAATTCGATCACAATTCTTTTGAGAAAATCCAGTTCTGTAGCTCTAAGTATTTGCCAGAGGGGGCCAAATACTGTTTCGGCCTCGATATTTATGAAGAAGAAAAACTTTGGATCACTTTTTTTGATACCATCCAAAGCTTTTTTTAGACAAAGACAATCTAAGTCTAAGGTAAGATTTGACTCGCGAGCAACGCTAAACATTACCAATGGTTTTTCTAAAATACTCTTCGCTGGACCCCGGCTGAAGGCTTCATAAGCAACGATTTGCTGATTGCTCAAGTCTATAACCGGTTGAAACACTGTTCTGATTTCTGCTTCTTCGATAATTTTTTTTAGCTCAGCCGTAGGGTCCGTACTGAGCCTCTGTTTTTTTTCGGTTGCATTTTTAATAGTGCTGTTTATCATGCGTCTCCTCTTACCCGATTATATATCGGCCCGATCCACTGAATATTTAATTTCGTTTTAGTCACCTTTCTAGAGTGTTTAAAGGACTTTATGCTTTTTGGCAAAGTTTCTGGCTGTTTATGCACGCACTCCTTTTTTTTTCAAAAAAATTAAAGCAGAAGAAGCGCAAAGCCGATAAATACGTATAGTGATAATTGCACTACACGACCTTGAAAAAGCAAAAGAATTAAGCTTCCCCGAAAGGGCAAACTTCGCGAAAGCGAAGGACTCTCGTAAAACACGAGACCCCTCTAAGATAGGAAAAAGTCTTTAGGGGGTGGCAAAGCTTCAGACCTAAAGGCCTGAGAGTCGCGAGCAAAAGAAAGATAAGTGATCGCTCGGCGAAGAAATTGGTTATGGTGGCTGAGCTGCCGAAGAAGAAAAGATGCCAAGAAGGCAAGCAAAGAAGCAATTGTAAACGCAAAGGCTCTTTCCTTTCGGGGAAGGACCTTTCGTTTTTTTCTACCCGAAAAGGCAATGCCTGTCCGTAAGGACAGAGCACGCAAAGCCACAGCCCGAGCACTTAGAGCGCTGAGTGCGCGGGGGCTGGGCTACCGAAGGTGGAAAGTGAAAAATAATAAAATATTTGGATTTTTAACAGCATTAATTATCTTGTTTCTCTTATTTTCGCAAACCGCCCTTGCGCTCTCCTTGAGCAATGACGAGAAAACCATGCTCGAACTCGTTAATGAGGAAAGACTGTCACGCAATTTGTCTCTTCTTAAAATTGACTGGGGAATGACCGAGCTCGCTACAGAACACAGCGAAGAGATGGTTGATCTGAACTATTTTGACCATACTTCACCGATTTCCGGGGATTTGCTCGAAAGAATTGAGGGAAAAGGTCTTAACGACTGGAAAGTAGCGGGTGAAAATTTAGCGGCTGCCCCGACCTCAAAAATGGCTTTTAGAGCCTTAATGGAATCCACCAAGCATCGCGAAAACATTTTGAACCCAGAGTTTACCCATGTCGGGCTAGGTATTACATCAAGCAAGCTTTATGGCAAGATGTTTACTCAAGAATTTGTCGGAAAAGAAGAACCAGCGGTAGTTGCTAATCGAAAAGTTCTGCCGCTTGCAAGCAAAGTAAAAATCTCCTTCGAACTTTTAGCACCCGCGGCCATTAGCCTAGAGATATACAATCTACGAGGCGAATTGGTGGCATCAGTTATAGAGAAAGAGTTCAGGGAGGCAGGTCCGGTTGAGGCGCTTTGGAAGGAAAAGATTAAAAGTAATGCGGATGAAAATTCCCAAAAATATGAGTATCGAGTTACCTTTGAGAGCAGTGTAGGGAACGGTTCGGCATCAACCGTTGAAAAAATGAGCCCTAGCCTGATAGAAGTGGAGCGAGAAAACTTTTCCCTGCTTTTATTTTTCCAAAACGTTCTCGAAAACCTTTTAACGAGCCTCTTCTCATAAAATTGTTTTTACCTTAATATTTCCTCCAGAAAATTCTCAGTAAACCTTATTTATTACCTTCTTCACAAAAGGCACTCCCCTGTAGTAAAATAAAGCAGCAGTTTATTAGCTTAAATGTATAGGACTAAGTGTGAAGTTAAGAAGCGATAAGATAAAAAAGGGAATCGCCAAGGCGCCTCACCGCTCCCTACTTAAAGCCCTAGGTTTAACTGAATCAGAGTTAAGCCGTCCCTTGGTGGCAGTTGCCAATTCAGCCAATGAAGTTGTTCCTGGCCACGTGCACTTGAACAAAATCGCTGAGGCGGTAAAAGCTGGTATGAGGATGGCGGGGGGAACTCCGCTCGAGTTCTCAACAATTGGCATTTGTGACGGAATCGCCATGAATCATCCTGGAATGAGATATTCTTTAGCGAGCCGGGAAGTCATCGCTGATTCGGTTGAGCTTATGGTTCAAGCCCACGCTTTTGACGCGATGGTCGCCATTGGAAATTGCGACAAGGTCGTTCCTGGAATGCTAATGGCCGCAGCTAGAGTAAATATCCCCGCTATTTATGTTAGCGGGGGCCCAATGCTCGCGGGAAGGCACAAGGGCGAGTTCGTTGATTTAAAAACCGTTTTTGAGGCGGTCGGGGCGGTAGAATCAGGAAAGATGACTAAAGAAGAGTTAGAAAATCTGGTAGAAGTGGCTTGTCCAGGTTGTGGGTCTTGCGCCGGAATGTTCACCGCTAACTCGATGAACTGTTTGGCCGAAGCGCTTGGCATGGCATTGCCAGGCAATGGCACGATCCCGGCGGTGTATGCTGACAGACTAAACCTGGCTAAAGATACCGGAATGGCGGTGATGTCCCTTTTGGAAAAGAATATTAGGCCAAGAGATATTCTGACCGCGGCCGCGATGACTAATGCTTTAAGTGTAGACATGGCTATAGGCGCTTCCACTAATACCCTACTTCATCTGCTTGCTTTAGCTCGCGAAGCCAAACTTAAGCTAGATTTGGCTTCGGTCAATGATTTAAGTTTAAAAGTGCCGAATTTATGCCGGATAAGCCCAGCTGGAATCTACCACATGGAAGACTTGTATCAAGCTGGGGGTGTTTCTGCCATTATAAAAGAACTTTCAAAAGCAAATCTTATTAATTTAGACGCGCTTACGGTTACGGGTAGGACTTTAGGAGATAACATAAAAGGCGCCAAAATTTTGGACGAAAGAGTTATAAGGCCACTCAGCAAGCCCTACTCGCCTACGGGGGGGTTAGCTATCTTGTGGGGCAATTTAGCACCTGAGGGCTGCGTTGTGAAGCAGTCCGCGGTCTCACCAGAAATGCAAAAGCATCAAGGTTTAGCCCGGGTTTTTGATTTAGAGGAAGAAGCAACCGAAGCCATTCTCAAAGGAAAAATAGACCCTGGAGACGTGGTAGTCATTCGCTATGAAGGTCCGAAGGGTGGGCCCGGAATGAGGGAAATGCTTACTCCAACAGCGAGTTTGGCGGGTATGAACTTGGATGATAAGGTTGCCTTGCTTACCGACGGCCGTTTCTCCGGTGCGACTAGAGGAGCGGCCATTGGGCACATTTCTCCTGAGGCCCAAGCAGGTGGGCCGATCGCTCTGGTGAAAGATGGGGATGCAATAGAAATTGACATACCAGCCAGGAAATTAAGTTTGAAGGTTAATCATGAGATTCTTCAAGAGCGGCGGAAAAATTGGTCTCCGCCTGAGCCCAAGGTCAAGGAAGGACATCTGGCCTTGTATGCGAAGTTAGTATCCAGCGCTAGTGAGGGAGCAGTTGTGAGGGTGACGGTTTGATCGTTATTCAGGGAGTTCTTAAAATTAGGAGGTCAAAGTGAGGCTTACCGGAGCAGAAGCTCTGGTTAAGAGTCTTGAAGAGGAGGGTGTGGAATATATCTTTGGTATTCCAGGTGGTTCTCTTCTTTTCATTCAAGACGCGCTCCAGCACTCTAAAAAAATTAAATACATTCTGGTCCGGCACGAACAGGTAGCAGCGCACGCAAGCGACGGCTACGCTCGGGCCACCGGTAAAGTCGGAGTTTGCATGGCGACTTCGGGCCCTGGAGCTACTAATCTAGTTACGGGAATCGCCAATGCGTACATGGACTCTGTGCCAATAGTGGCTATAACTGGGCAGGTGGCGCGGGAGGTAATTGGTACCGACGCTTTTCAGGAGGCTGACATCACTGGCATCACTTTGCCTATTGTCAAGCATAGCTATCTTATCAAAAAACCCCAAGATATCCCGCGCATAATAAAGGAGGCTTTTCATATTGCCTCTACCGGCCGTCCTGGTCCGGTTCTAATCGATATTCCGAGGGACGTGTCTCAGGCGGAGATTGAATATAAATTTCAAAAAACGGTAGATTTACCCGGCTATAAGCCCACTTACCGGGGACACGCTAAGCAAATAAAAGCGGCGGCGCATGTTATTCTCCAGGCGGCGCGGCCCATTTTATATGTGGGAGGCGGTGTAATTAGCTCGGGTGGTCATGAGGAGCTTTTTAAACTGGCTGAACTTGCCCAAATCTATGTAACAACAACTCTCTTGGGCAAAGGAGCTTTTCCGGAGGAACACCCGCTTTCATTGGGGATGCTTGGAATGCACGGTACTAAGTATGCTAATTATGCCATTAATGAGTGTGATCTAATAATTGCTGTGGGAGCGAGATTTGACGATCGAGTTACGGGTAAACTGTCAACCTTTGCTCCTCACGCCAGTATAATTCACATTGATATTGATCCCGCTGAGATAAGTAAGAACGTCCAAGCTCAGGTTCCGGTGGTCGGTGATGCCAAAGAGGTTCTCAAAAATCTGTACAAGACAGTAAAGGAGCTGATGGTAAAAGAGAATCACGTCAACCGATCCCAATGGAATGCGCGAGTAAAGGAGTGGAAAAAGAAGCACCCGCTTTATTATGAAAAAAACAGCTCACTCAAACCAGAATATATTATTCAAGAAATTTACGAGTTAACCAAAAACGAAGACACTATTGTTACGACTGGAGTGGGCCAAAATCAAATGTGGGCGGCCCAGTATTATAGGTTTTCTAAGCCCCGAAGGTTTATTACTTCGGGTGGTCTAGGAACGATGGGTTTTGGGATGCCGGCGGCGATTGGGGCTCAAATAGGTCAACCCAAAGCCAAAGTAGTGGTGATCGACGGCGATGGCAGTTTCCAGATGACCTCACAAGACTTGGCAACCGCTGCCTATAACAAGCTGCCTATTAATATCTGTATTCTTAACAACGGTTATTTGGGCATGGTAAGGCAGTGGCAAGAGCTTTTTTACAACAGGCGGTACACAGCGGTAGATCTGGCCGTTGGTACACCCGATTACGTAAAGTTGGCGGAAGCCTACGGAGCCAAGGGGCTTAGAGTAACTGAGGCTAGAGAAGTTAGACCTGCTCTAACGGAGGCCTTAGGAACTCCGGTGCCGGTGGTGATAGACTTTGTGGTGGCCAGGGAGGAAAATGTGTTTCCGATGGTGGCACCGGGCGCTTCTTTGTCTAATATGATTGGTCTTACAGAAAAGAAAAAGGGAACCCCGAAATGAAACACACCCTATCGGTCTTAGTGGAAAATAAACCCGGAGTATTGGCGCGAATCGCTGGTCTTTTCAGCCGGCGGGGTTTCAATATCGAGACGCTGGCGGTCGGGCCTACCGAAAAACCGGATTTTTCTCGAATGACGCTAGTCGTTGAGGCAAAAAGTCACCAACTCGAGCAGGTAACCAAGCAACTGCACAAGCTAATAAACGTGGTAAAAATTAGCGATTTGAACCCTCAGGAATCAATTGGCAGAGAACTCGTTTTGATAAAAATTACAGCTGATGCCGGAACCAGAGCTCAAATTATGGAGATAGTAGACATATTTAGGGCCAAAATAGTTGATGTTGCCAAAGAAACACTGATTATTGAGGCAACTGGCACTGAAGACAAAATAAAAGCACTTGAGGATCTGCTAAAACCCCATGGAATCAGGGAGCTGGTTAGATCGGGCCGGGTTTCCTTGGCCAGGGGAATCAAAGTTGCTGACTAAAGGATTCTTTGTTTAGTGCGGTGAGCCTAGTAGCTTGCGTCCTGTTTTTAGTTTAAAGTTTAAGCTTAAATTGAAAGTTATCCTCGATCGAAGGGAACAGGTATGGCCACAATATACTATGAGAAAGACGCTAATCTAGAGATTTTGAAAGGGAGAAAGATCGCAATCATTGGTTTTGGGTCTCAAGGAGAGGCCCATGCCTTAAACTTAAGAGACAGTGGCTTTGAGGTGACAGTGGGCTTACGGGAAGAGAGTCCCTCTTGGGAAAGGGCCAAAGAAAAAGGATTAACAGTAAAGACGGTAAAGAACGCGGCTGAAGGGGCAGATATCATTATGCTGCTGGCACCCGATCCCGCCCAGCCCCAAATTTATTATGGCGATATTAAACCGGGACTAAATGAGGGAGACGCGGTATTTTTTGCTCACGGTTTTAACATCCACTTTCACCAAATCGTTCCGGAGCCAAAAATTGATGTAGTTATGGTAGCTCCCAAAGGGCCAGGTCATTTGGTACGTAGAATGTACGAACAAGAAGTCGGCGTTCCGGCTCTGCTGGCCGTGTTTCAAGACTTTAGTGGTAAAGCTAAGGAAGTTGGCTTGGCTTACGCCAAGGGCCTGGGTGCGGCTAAAGCGGGTGTGATCGAAACCACTTTTCAGGAGGAAACGGAGACCGATCTCTTTGGCGAACAAAGCGTTTTATGCGGCGGAACTTCGGAACTTATCAGAGCCGGCTTCGATACACTGGTAGAATCGGGTTACCAGCCTGAAATCGCTTACTTTGAGTGCCTTCACGAACTGAAACTGATCGTGGATTTAATTTATGAGGGTGGCATTACGGGGATGCGTCACTCTATCTCGGACACCGCTGAGTACGGAGATTTAACTCGAGGTAAAAGAATAATCACTGAAGAGACCCGAAAAGAGATGAAGCGAATTTTAAAGGAAATTCAAAACGGCGAATTCGCTCGGGAGTGGATTTTGGAGAGCGAATCGGGCCGGCCGGTTTTTCAGGCGATGGCGAAAAAGGAAGCCGATCATTTGGTGGAACGAGTGGGCAAAAATCTCAGAGAAATGATGCCCTGGTTGAGAGACCGAAGACAGAAGTAAAAGGTCAATATAGCCCAATGTCATGCCTAAGGCAGACCCGCCTTTGGCGGGAATTGGGCAACTGCACCTGAAAGCCACTAAGAGTCATTTTTCAACAGTTCAATTTAGAATTTAAATCAGTCTTAACTTGAGAATCTAATTTCTGGTCACGAGGAGGAAACGGGCGTGAAGAAAAGATATTTGATGACTCCGGGGCCAACACCGGTGCCGCCTGAAGTTTTGCTTTCCCAGGCAAAGCCAATGATTCACCACCGGACTCCCGAGTACACGGAGATTTTCGTCTCGGTAATTGAGGACTTGAAGCACATTTTTCAGACGGAAAACGACTGTTTTGTCTTTGCTTCGTCTGGAACCGGAGCGATGGAAGCCGCTGTTGCTAACTTGTTTTCTCCAAAAGATAAGGTAATTGTGACCAATAACGGAAAATTTGGCGATCGTTTGGTGAATATAGCCCAAATTTATGGATTGGAAGTAAAAGAGCTCAAATACGAGTGGGATCAAGTGGTTAATCCCCAAGACATAAAAGGGCTCTTGGATCAAGATAAGGATATCAAGGGAGTGTTGGTGGTTCAGAGCGAAACGTCTACCGGAATTTTGAATGACGTGAAGGCCATTGGCGAACTCGTTCGAGATCACCCAGCCGTTTTCGTGGTTGACTCTATTACCGGATTAGGGGCTGTTGAGGTCAAAACGGATGAGTGGCACTTAGATGTTGTTATGTCAGGATCCCAAAAGGGACTTATGCTTCCCCCTGGTTTAGCTTGCCTCAGTGTTTCCGACAAAGCCTGGCAAAAAGTGAAAGATTCGACCTTACCCAAGTTTTATTTTAGTCTTGAGAAGGCCAAAAAGGCTTTTGATAAGGCTTCGCCGCAGAATCCTTTTACCCCGCCGGTTTCTTTAATTGTGGGATTAGGAGAGGCTTTAAAAATGATGAGACAAGAAGGGTTGGACCATATAATTAGACGGCATGCTCTTTTAGCCGAAGCTACCCGGGCGGGTGTTGAGGCGTTAGGGCTTGAGCTTTTTGCTCCTCCTGAGGGCAGGGGTAATGCGGTGACTCCGGTTAATGTGCCAGACGGGGTTGATGGTAAGAGGTTGGTAAAGATAATGTCCGACGAGCACGGCATCACCATTGCCGGCGGCCAAGATCACCTCAAGGGAAAGATTTTTAGGGTTGGCCACTTAGGTTACATCGATAAATTTGATATAATTACTACCTTATCAGGACTTGAAATGACCCTCGCGGAACTGGGCCACCCGGTGGGTTTGGGCAAAGGGGTGGCGGCGGCCCAAAAAGTTTTCCTAGATACATAAGTAGGCTTTAAGTTTTTGAACCCTTTAAGGGATATGGAGGTTGAAAATTAAAGTTCTAATTAAGGAGCCCATCGCGCAGATGGGAATCGAAAAATTAAAAAACTCCCATTTTGATGTGGATATCAGAGCGGAGATGAGTCAAGAAGAGCTTAGAGCAGTAATCGGCGACTATGATGCTCTGATAGTTCGAAGCGCCACGCAGGTAACGGAGGAAATAATCAACGGGGGGCAAAAGCTCAAGATTATCGGAAGAGCCGGGATTGGCCTGGATAATGTGGATGTGGGAGCGGCAACAAGAAAAGGTATTATCGTCGCTAACGCTCCTCAAAGCAATGTTGTTTCCGCGGCCGAACACGCCATTACGTTACTTTTGGCTCAATGCCGAAATGTCCCCCAAGCCAATAGCTCTTTAAGGTCCGGCAAGTGGGAGAGGAAAAAGTTTGAAGGGGTTGAGGTGTCCGGCAAAACTCTTGGAATCGTGGGTTTAGGCCGGGTTGGTACCGTTGTCGCTAAGCAAGCGCTGGGTTTGGGAATGGACGTAATTGCTTATGATCCTTACGTTTCCGAAGAGCGATTTCGAGAGTTAAAAGTTGATGGCACCGAAAATCTCTATGATTTGCTTAAAGTTGCTGATTTCATAAGCTTTCATCTTCCCAAGACCAAAGAAACCCAAGGCATGATTGGGGGGAAAGAGTTTGCCGCCATGAAAGACGGGGTGCGTATCGTAAATACGGCTAGAGGCGGGATTATGGAGGAAAAAGCGCTTATTAAAGCCCTGAAAGAAGGGAAAGTGGCTAGCTGTGCTTTGGACGTCTTCGAAAAGGAGCCTCTGACTAAAAGCCCCCTGTTCAAGTTTAATCAGGTCATTGTGACGCCCCACTTGGGTGCTTCCACTCAGGAAGCCCAAGATAGAGCCGGTATAACCATCGCCGAACAGGTAATCGCGGCTTTAAAAGGCGAGTTCGTAAGTTACGCTGTAAACATCGACGCCCCAGCGGTTGAGGAAAAGGTTAAGCCATTCTTACCCCTTGTCGAAAAGCTTGGCAGCTTATTCACTAGTATAAGCGAGGGAAGTCCCATAAACGAGATTGAAATAGAATACGCCGGAAATCTTCACAATTATAATATTTCAATTTTAACAGTCGCCGCTTTGAAAGGATTGTTTACTCCGGTCGTTACGGAACCGGTAACTTATGTGAACGCTCCTATTATCGCGGCCGAGAGAGGGATTGAAGTCAAAGAGATCAAGACAGCGACCTCCCGCGGGTATGTTGATGTTATCACTATTCGGGGTAAAGACCGGGCTAAAGAACTTTCGGTGGGAGGCACTTTGGTCGGCAAGAATAAGGAGCGCTTTGTTTCTATTTATGATTTTGATATTGATATGGTTCCCTCGAAATATATGGCCTTTTTTCGATACGCGGATCTCCCGGGTATGATTGGCATAGTGGGAACAATTTTAGGGAAAAGTGGTATAAATATTGCAAATATGCAGGTTGGACGGAGAGTCATTGGAGGCGAGGCTCTGATGGGCATTAACGTTGATACTCCCATCCCAGAGTCGGTTATGAGGGAGATTCAAAAAAAACGCGGCTTTTCAGACGCCAAATTTCTAATTCTCTGAACTACTCTGTGGTTCCTTTCACATTAACCATAAAATGGTTAAAAGTAATTTATTCTGGTTCAGTGTGTTTGGGATTTGCACTTCGACTTAGCTCAGCGTACCTCGTATAGAGAAGTGTCCTGAGCTGGTCGAGGGAGTACTAGGATCTGTGATTTAAGATTTCTTTATGGAGGCATTTTTGACTCGAATATTTCTGGTGCGTCACGGGGAGACCACCTGGAACAACGAAAGTAGATTCCAGGGAACGGTCAATGTACAATTAAACCAAGCCGGTTTAGAGCAGGCTAAGGCTTTAGCTGGTTCTTTAAAAGAGCACATGATAGATTCGATTTATTCAAGTCCTCTGGATCGGGCCAAACGAACCGCTGAGACCATAGCGGCTCACCATAGACTTGATGTAATTTTGGAAGACAACTTTATTGAGATAAATCACGGTACTTGGGAGGGGCTTTCTCTTGAGGAAATCATCCAGAACGATCACTCTCTCTATCAGGATTGGTTAGACAATCCTCAAGGCTTTTCCATGCCGGAAGGCGAGAATCTCAATCAAGTGAGAGAACGGGTAGTCTCGGCGTTTTACCGAATTATTGAAAGACACCCGGAAGGGATGGTTGTTATTGTCGGTCACGACGCCACCAATAAGATTTTAATTTGCGAGCTGTTAGGGGTAGACAACTCTCATTTTTGGCAGGTTAAACAGGGTAATGGCAGCATTACTGTATTCGATTATGAGCGGGGACAAGGACGCTTAATTTTACTCAATGATACCTGTCATCTGGGGGGCGGCTTGATTGACACGACCGCTCCAGGAGCGCTTTAAGGTAGCCGCATGCCCAAAGACTTCACGATCCAGACCCCTCGAGTAGAATAGGCACCAAACCCCAAGCCCAATGAAACTAAATGAAAAATGCAAAATGAAAAAGTAAATTCACTTTGAACTTTAAATTTTCAAAGGTGTTCATTGGTCGTTAGGGTTTGTAAATTTGGGTCTTGCGATTCTGACCTCTGACGCCTGATTTCCGATTCTGATGTCTGACTTCTGTAATTCTAACACTTAACATCTTGATTCTTAAAAGAGGTGCCATTGATGGAAGAGAGAGTGTATATTTTTGATACTACACTCCGGGATGGTGAACAATCTCCGGGGATTAGTCTTAATTCCCGTGAAAAGTTAGAGATTGCCGAGCAGCTTAAAAGACTTGGCGTGGATGTTATAGAGGCGGGTTTTCCGATCACCTCCCCTGGGGATTTTGAGGCGGTTAAGCTCATTGCCGAACGGGTCAGGGGCCCAGTAATCACCGCTTTGGCCCGGGCCGTAGACGAGGATATTGATCGGGCCTGGGAATCGATAAAAGAAGCGGAGAATCCCCGAATTCACACATTTATTGCCACCTCTGACATTCACATAGAGCGAAAACTTAAAAAAACCAAGGACGAAGTGCTCAAGATGGCGGAACGCGCCGTGAAGC
>DATBWY010000066.1:0-13145 GCA_036514555.1 Candidatus Subteraquimicrobiales bacterium | reverse complement strand
CGCCATAAAATGCAAAATGGGAGAGGTGGGCGTCATGGGGTAAGCGGCATAAAACTTACACCCTGCTTTAATGGCACCAATTCCTATGGCTTCGTTCCCGGTCAGTAATATGCGCTCCGGCGCTTGGATTTTTTCAAGTTTCACCCCAAACCCCTCGAAATTATTTTTGCAATGGTCATAGCCGGCTCTCGCGGCCGAAATATTATTGTTTATTACTTTGTCGCCTTTTCTCTTAAATATCTCGGCCAGCGTATTTGCAAGAATATTAAAATCATAGTCGGTCAGAGCTACCGATGCTCCAAGAGCAACGGTATTTCTCATAATCTTCCCACCTGCTTCCTCGGCAAGTCTGAGCAAGGGCACCGGATAAAGATTGACATCCTGCCTCTTAAGGTTTTGTTTGTCTAAATGAACTTTTTCGCCATCATAGATGATGCCCGCTCCAGGGCGTAATTCATCTAGATGCAGATCGACTGTTAGCTTATCCAAGGCCACTAACAGATCAAGCGGCTTCAAGTGGGAATAAACTTTGTTGGCGTCGGCCCTTACGTAGTAATTGTTGTGTCCGCCTTTAATTAGAGAAGGATACTCAACGTAATCGAAAACGTTATATCCTCCCCGGGAAAGAATCTTGGAAAAAATTAAGCCGGTAACCATAATTCCTTCACCGGCCTTTCCTCCAAATTTCCAGGCAACTTTATTTTTTTTCATTTTGCACCCCCTCAAAGGACTTTGGTTTTTAAAGAGAAAAAAAGAGATTTTCAAACTGCGGAGATACCTTTAATACTAGCATAAATCCAGCGGCAAAAAATTGACGAATTTAAAAAGTTGGTGATATATTACTATCAATAATCACATCAATGTCAAAAACTCTTGAACTTGAGGGGAAATGAGTAAATTCCAGATTATAGTTGATCGAGACCTCTGCATTGGTGCCGCTAGCTGCGTAGGAGTTGCACCGGATGTTTTTGATCTGGATGCCGATGACAAATCGGTTGTCATCAATCCTGACGGCGCCGATGATGAAACTATTATTCAGGCCGCCCAGGCCTGTCCTCAGGACGCCATTTTCTTAAAGGATAAAAAAACTGGAGAACAAATCTATCCGGAGTGAGAATAAGCGCGCCTTCTTCTAAAAAAGTCTTAAGTCTCTTTCAAGTTTTCGTGAAAGATTCTCAAGATCCTGGACGGTGTAGAAAAAAGCCATCCAGGACCATTTGCCCCAGCGACGAATTCCCTCGGCCTTTACCTGCTCAATCGCTGTTCTTGTTGCCCCTGGTTTGGCCCCGTAAAACAGTTGACTAAAAATATCAGCCGACCAAACATCAATTGGGAATCCGCGGTGGGGGCTTATAATATCGGCCGAGTAATCTCCTATACCTGGAAGCTTGAGCAATCTATT
Source organism: Candidatus Subteraquimicrobiales bacterium (assembly GCA_036514555.1). Classification (GTDB taxonomy): domain Bacteria; phylum Actinomycetota; class Aquicultoria; order Subteraquimicrobiales; family DATBWY01; genus DATBWY01. The sequence continues at coordinate 11,743 of DATBWY010000066.1, read as the reverse complement.
CTTTGCCTCTTCGAACGAGAGTTGCTTAAGCTCGCTGAACGCCGGGAGGGAGGATTGCTCAAGGAATCTAGCGCATTGAAAAACGTACTTGGCCCGATAGCCAAGTTTGCACTTTTGCGCGAGTTCAGCGGTGCTCAGGTTTGCGACTCTTTCAGGGGTCGGCCAGACCGGTATTCTCTTCCCCTCAAACTCGGCTACTTCGCCGTAACTCCTTATAAAACACTCCATCATCTCTTGGCTCCTTTTCAACGGCGCCATCTGTAGCAAAATGGAGAGGCAAACAGCCGCATAAAGATGGCTTAGTTCCGTATCGTTCATTCCGTAAAGGTCCTGGACAGAGTGTTTGAGAATTGGGTCCTTTTCGGCCAGTCTGTAAAAATCTGTCAAATCATTTTCTACAGAAAGTTTTGCGCCCAAAATTTTCTGTATTTCAAGTTTTTGAGCCGGACTTAGAGACTCTCCAGAAAAAACACTCAGCACGATCTGCGGTTTCGATACCGTTCCTCCCGAGCTAAGCCTCAAACCTAAAAGAAGATTATCGAGGTGAAGTGCTGTCCAAAGAGTCCCCTTCTGAAAGATTTCCAGGGGCGTAAAAAGGGGCCAACCGGCCGGTTTCCTAACCGTAAGCTCAAAGCTATAGGGTGCTTTAGGCCTGAGATAAACGTTAAAGCTATGGTTTAGTTTCATACTCAACCCCTATCTGAGACTCATCTTCCAGACGGGACGAGAGTTTTTAGCCATTTGAGCGGCAGAAATGCTGGCACTTCTTTCCTGTAATTTAGATAACTTTCGCCAAACTGAGCCACGAGCTTCTTTTCTTCAAAATAGCTTCCTATTAAAAAGTACAGGGTGAAGGCGGAAACAATTGTGAGATATCTGTAAGTGATAATTGGGTTTGCCCACATAAAAATGATGGCAAAAAAATAGAGTGGGTGCCGGACAAAACCATAAAGACCAGTGGTGACGAGTGTTGGATCAGCCGGAGCCTCTTTGGAAAAAAACCGCAATCCCTTTTTAAAACCCAAAAATTCCCCAATGTCGAACTGTTTTGCCGAAAGAAAAAGAAATATGGCGGCTAAAAACTGAACAAATCTTAAAAGGTAAGAGAAGGGTGCCTTAATTTGATAAAATAAGCCTTTTATTTCCGGGACCAGCAGAAAGAAAAGTCCAAGGGTGGTTAAACTGAATAAAATATAGAAAAGTGTATAAAAGGCGGAAAACTTTCCCGTTGTCCGCCTGATAAACTGCTTGAAAGACAAGGAGGCGGTGAGGGTGTGAATTAAGGCCCAGGCGCCAAAGTATAAAAATGTGAGGAGAATATTTTTAGTTTGCGAGCTCATTAAAAATCTCAGCGGTTAAGACACTTAGGGTTTAGCAATAGTCCCTTAATTTTCAGATGGTGATCAAATTTTTGAACGTAAGCGCATTTTTAACGGCGTAGCCATGGGCATCGTTGTTAAAATAAGCATAGATATCTTTTCCCGATTTTAACCACTTTTTAGCTTTGGAGGCCCAGCTGTCGAGCTCATCGTCGGAGTAGTTAGAACCATATAGAACCTCTCCGCCGTGAAAACGCAGATAAACAAAGTCCGCTGTCACAACTTCATCCCGAGGGTAGCGGCTAGAATGGGCAATGCAGAGGGAGAAGTTATAGTTTTTAAGCAATTCGTATACCTCCTGGCAGAACCAGGTCTGATGGCGGAACTCAAAACTTTGGCGAGCATTTTTGGATGAAACCAAATTCTTAAGCAAAGAGCAGAATTGTTCGAGTTTCTCAAGGTTTAATTTGAGATTTGGGGGAAGTTGCCACAGAACCACCTCTAGTTTCTCTTTAAGGGCACCCGCGCGCTCGAAGAAAAGTTTTACCGGCTCTTCGCACTCTTTAAATTTTTTAACGTGGGTGATATACCGGCTCCCTTTAACCGCAAAACCAAAATTGGGTTCAGTTCGCATGCGCCAACCCTCAAAGGTTTCGGTCTTAGGTAAGCGGTAAAAGGTAACATTTAACTCGACAGTGTTGAAAGTTTTACCGTAATGTTCGAGCCACTTTCGCTCAGGCAAATTTTTCGGATAAAAAACATCGTCTGACCAATGTTTGTAGTTGTAGCCGCTGGTCCCAACAAAAACCCTTGGCACGACGCCACCTCTGAACCCTTAACTCGGGCTTAGCGCTTGCTATTTTTTCGAGCCTCAAAAACTATCTCTTTAACACAAATGAATTCTTAAATTTTTGTGGCTAAAATTAATTGCTGATCCCGCGGCTCAATATCGAAAATACCAACCTCCTCTAAACCTGCCTTCTCAAACCAGGATAAATATTCTTCCTCGCTCCAAGTGCCCCCATTTTCGGTGTTGACAAGCATGTTTACGGCAAAGAGAGGGGCTGATAAACTTCTTCCCCGAACAAAATCCAAGATTGCCACGCCGCCCTTGGGACTCAAAATATTTACCACCCGCTTCAATAGAGCCTTATTTTCCTCAGGCCCATAGATATGGGTAATATTGCTTAAAAAGGCGAGATCAAAGGGGCCAGGAGGAAGCGTGACATTAAAGTCACCGCCCATAAGTTCCACACCTTCCAGGTTTTTATATTCTTTAAGTAATTCAATAACCTCGGGCAAATCAAACAAAGTGGCTTTTACGCCCCTATTTAGGAAAGCCTTTGAGTAGCTTCCGGGTCCTCCTCCTATGTCAACAACCGATTTGACACCGGCCAACTTTTTTAGGCACAACTCAACAACGTAGGGGGCGACTTCTCTGGCATTAGCATCCATACTCCCGATAAAGTGTTCCCGGTCCTCAGCCGTTCTTTTGCGCCGGTCAGGCTTGCCGCTTTTAATTACTTCAGGGATCTCGAGCCATCTTTCTACCAAGCGCAAAGCGTGATGAGTCGAATGGCCCATATATTTAGAACTTCCGGGGCGTCCAAATAACTCATCCGCCTCTGAGGTCATGAGGTAACCCTTGTCTTTTATAGTCACGTACCCCAAAGCAATAAGCGCTCCTAAAACAATCTTTAGGGCCCGCTGATCTGCCTCTAATTTTCGACCTATAGCCTCGAGAGAAAGAGGTCCAACAGCTAAAGCATCAAAAAGCCCCGCCCTCAGGGCGCCACCAACTAATAATAGTTCTCGCCAGCTTTCTTCGAAAGGCTCAAAAATTATAACTCCTTGACTTCTTTTTCGAGATCTTGCGCCAGGTTAACATAATATTCGTGTTTACCTTTTCCCATGATTTTTTCCTCAACCTCTTCAAATCTTTTCGCCAGCTTCTGGTCTTCTTCTTGAGGAAGAGCTCGGTTGGCCATGGGATATAAGATATTGTCCTCCTTGGGAATGTGCTGCGAAAGCAGGTTAACATACCCTCGCGCGTTTTTTACAATATCCTCTTTGGCCTGAGTTTCGCCACTGGCGTATTTCTTAACCGCGTCGCTCATGCCCTTAACAAAACTTCGCCCCTGATCGTGTTCTAAAAGCATCACCCCTATGGGTCCTTCTTTAGGGACTCCAAATTTTTCTAAGACCGGGAAGAGGTTATCCTCCTCCTTACCATGGTGGCAGCTATCCGCAAAGTTTTTGATAAAATCCAAAAATTTATTAAAGGTGTTCGGCGAGACAGGCTTGCCCTCTCCCAGTTTTTGGGCCGCAATCTCCAGCGAGTTAAGAACTCTCTCGATTATCCGGTGCTCCTGCTCTAAGTTTTGAGTTGAAAACATCTCTATCCCCTCCTACTAGCTTAGTTCACTTAATACTCGACTTTTCCCGAAGGCTCTTAAGAGTCCCTTCAAGCCTTTTTATTTGCTCCCCGTAACCGGCCCAATCTCCTTCCTTTTGTTTTTCCAGAGCCTGATTTAATTGATCAGCCGCCCGCTCAATGAGAGTTTTAACGTCTTCGCCTTCTTCTGTGCCCTCCTCTTTAGCAGCTTTAGTCTCCGCTCTCTCCCCTGGTTTACCCGCGAAGATCATTTGTAAAGATTTGTCTAGAGTATCCTCCATAGCAATGCGGTTACTATAAGAAACTATTACTTGCGTTAATTCCGGAAGCTCGCCGCGCTCGGCCTGTAAATATAAGGGCTCAACGTAGAGAAGAGATTCTTCGATCGGAATTACTAGAAGATTGCCCCTTATAACTTCAGAGCCTCTCTGTCCCCATAGTGTAAATTGCCTTGAGATCTCAGGATCTTGGTTAATGCGGGCTTCAATCTGTTCTGGTCCAAAAACAAGCTTTTGTTTGGGAAATTTATAAACTAGGAGCTCTCCGTAGTTGGGAAAGTCAGAATTGGCCGATAGCCAGGAGATCATATTGTTTTTGCTAGCCGGGGTGAAGGGTAATAATAAAAGAAACTTTTCCCGAGTTTCTCCCGGCAGTCTCATGATGATATAGTAGGGTTCAACTCGTTGCTCGGTCCCGCCAAAAATTTCCATCGGTACGTCCCATTGATCTTCTTTGTTGTAAAAAACCTGAGGGTCCCGCATATGATAGGTGCCGTAAACTCCGGCTTGAATCTTAAAGAAATCCAGAGGATATCTAAGATGAGCCCTAAGGTCCTCGGGTATTCTGTTGAAGGGTTTAAATAGAGAAGGAAAAATTTTTCGGTAAGTCTGTATTAAGGGATCCTTTCTGTCACTAATGTAAAAGGTCAAATCTCCGTTATAAGCATCGATTACAACCTTTACCGAATTCCTAATGTAATTATTCCGGCCTTCGAAGGGCTCCGAGTAGGGATACCTATCCGAAATTGTATAACCGTCCATTATCCAAAAAAGCCGCCCTTTGGAGACAACCAAATAGGGATCGCTATCGTATTTAAGAAAGGGGGCTACTGTCTTGACTCGGGTTTGAATTTGACGCCGAAAAAGTATCCGGCTCTCCGGAGTTATCGCCCCTGACAAAAATAACTGAAGGCTCGAAAACTTCCAAGAGAAAGCGGTTTTTCTAAATAAGGTCGAGAGAGGAATTCCTCCTTTTCCCCGATAGGTCGCGTAGACATTCTTATCTCCCTTGGGGTAATCAAACTCTTTAGTTTTAGTTTTGACAACTACGTAACTATCTGGTTCTTCGCCGTAATAAATCTCCGGGCGCCTGATTTTTATGGCCGTATTTGTAGTCGGAGGGATGTCTTTTACTAAAAAATTGGGTAATCCCTCCGGTGAAACTTCACTAGCCGGACTTAGGGCCGCCCCATAGCCATGAGTGTAGGTTAGATGTTCATTTACCCAAGTTTTAGCCTTAGCCGGTAATTGCTGAACCGACATCTCGCGGGCAGAAAGAAGTATCTGGCGATATTCGCCGTCCAAAAAATATCGGTCAACGTCGATGTCCTTAAAAGTGTAGTAAAGTCTAATCTCCTGAAGCTGTGAGTAGGTCTTTTTAAGAGGACGCCAGTCCCAAAGACGAATATTATTGATGGTACCTTTATTTTTTTCCAAGTCGCCTTGCTGAAGAGTTTCTTTCACCGGAAACATCTGTTCTTTAATCTTATCGAGGCCATAGGCTTTTCTCGTGTAATCGATGTTATAATTAATAAACTTTTTTTCCTTCGCAATTTCATTGGGGGCAACGAGAAATCTTTGGATAAGGGCCGGATAAGCGCTTCCCCCAACCGAAGAGGTAACAACAAGTAGAATCGCCCCTGAAATTGGCAGTACAAAACTCTTAAAATAGATATTAATAAGAAAAAGAGCGCCCGAAAAAATGGCGATTACCACCAAAAATTTTAAAACGGGAAGTTGGGCAGATATGTCGGTATAGCTGGCACCAAAGACAGCACCCCGAGAGGAATAAACCAGTTCATATTGGCGAAGAAGGTAATCCCAAGCTTTGAGAAAAAAAATCAGCCCTACAAGAATGGACAAATGGGCTCTACTGCCCGGAGCCACTTCTACTTTTCTTCGGAAAACATTCCAGGTAATTCCTCCATTGAAGAAATGTGTCGCCAAAACCGCCAGTAAGGTGACGCTTAGCAAACCGACCAAAAACTGGTAGAGATACCGGTAAATAGGCAAAGTAAATTGGTAAAAGGCAATGTCTCGATGGAAAAGGGGATCCTTTAGGCCGAAAGTAGTCTGATTAAAATAGCGCAAGATAATATCCCACTTGGAAGGGGCGCTACTTGCAGCAATCAAACTAAAAAAGAGGCCGATGCCGAGCAGGATTAGGGTAGCTCTTTTGCTAAAGCCTGTTCTTATGCTTTCTAAAATTTTTTCCTCGGCTACCCGCCAAATAGGAGTGAGCTTTCTAACAATCAGGAGGTTGCCGTAGAGAAAAGCGAAGAAAACGAAACCAAAAATTAGCCCCAAATAAACTTTGGTTAATAAAATTTTTAAGTAAATTTGAGTAAACCCAACCTCCTTGAACCATAAATACTCGGTGTATATTAATACGCCAGTGCCCCAGCCCACCAAAAATAAGGCTAAAATTCCTAACAAAATGGGAGTAAATATATTCTTTTTCATACCTGTCCTTTTTAATCGCATTAATTAAAATGAGTAAGAAAATCTTCATCATCAAGTATATAGGTTTTTTTCGACTCTAAAAAGTGTAAAAAAACTTGCCAGGATTTAGCGGGTGTTGGGGGGCAGACAAAACTTTAAGGGGGTTAAGTGCTTTATCTGAAATTAAGAGAAGATGAAAAAGGGAGGCCCCAATTTAGCTGAAATATTTGGACCTAAACTTCTCCGAAAGAGCCTGTGTTAAACCGAGAGTTTTTTCGGCCTGCGCCACGGACATTGAGCCAGTGCCGCAGTTGGGAGTAATAAGGCTTGATTCGAGGAGTTGTTCTTTATCTAAACCATCAGCAACTAAAAGGGCCATTTTTTCTTCCAGTTTCTTCAGTAAACTTGCTACATCTTCCCGGTCTATTATTGAAGGATCAGGCAGCGAGGTTGGCACAATACCCCAGGCCAAAATGCCTCCTCTGTCCAGAAATTTTTTTAGTTTTTGGGTGTAGAGAGCTAAATTTTCGGTGTAATCATAAGCATCAAAACTTATCACATCAACGGAGGTATCTAAAAGCAAACCCCAGTCAGTGTTACCACAACAATGAGCTCCCTTAAGCCCCTCAAGGGATGAAATAACCTCATTTAAAAGGGAAATCACTTGATCCCTTTCCAGACTTAAATAAGCGGAACCATAGCACATTAAAGTTGGTTCATCAATAAAAATGAGTGTTTCTGCTTGAGGCACGGCTTCCTTGAGTATTTTCTCTTGCCAACGGGCTTTTAAACTTAGGGTCTTGGCCATCGCATCCGCTAGTATTTCCTGGTAAACGAGAGGATTCTTATTTTCATCGGTAATAGCTAGCCCAAGACTTATGGGGCCGGTAATTTGTCCCTTTAAAATTTTTAGTTTTGGCGGAAGATTGTCCTTAAGTGTATTTAGCATTTTATGAAATCCGCTAGCGGATTTTTCTGTCAAAGCAAAGGCGTCTAAATCGGCCGCGAGGTATTTCTCATAAAATTTTTCCACTTCTTCGTCAACCTTCAAAACATCCTCAAAAAATATCTTTCCTTTTTGGAAATCGATTTTTATGCCCGGCATTCCTCCTATCCATTGGGCATACATGTTTTCTACAAAAGAGATTTGAGGAAGTTGGGGCCAAAAGGGAATTTCCTCGAAGGTTCTCAGAATAAACCGGCAGGCAGTTGAAGGGTCTAAGTGCGGCATGCTCCCGATCGCCGTGGCTAAACCTCTGGGTTTAAATGGCATCCGTGCTACCCCTCTTAAAGCGGGCCTTGATCTTGCGGAAAAAAGTGTCGATGCTCGGAGTGAGCTCCACCCGCTTTTCTTCTTTAACTTCTACTAGCGGTGTATCCTTTAATCTTGAGCGGATAAGCTCATTAAGCTCAGATTTAAGAGCTTGAGCAATTTGGGGGTTGGCGTAAAATTCCAGTCCAAAGGCGACACAAACCAATTCCTTATTATCGCCATTGTTCTCCTTATTATCAGCTTTGTTCTCGGCGCGAGAAGCTTCAATAGTACTTTCAGATTTCTCTTGCATCTGGAGAATGGAAATATATTTGTCAACGTTGAAGATGGGCCCGTCGCTTGCCCGAAAATAAACTATCTCTTTTAAGGAAACCTCTAATCCCGCCGAATTCCTTTTTTTCGCGTCCAGCGGCTCAAAAAAAATGGTGCTTTCCTCAAATTTTTGCTTTAAGTTTAGTTTTTTGACAATGCCATACTGACTCGCCCCGCCTCTTGTATACAAATATCCTCTTTTCCACTTTTTAAAAAAGTTATTGAACCGTTGTTCGTACCACCGCATTACGCCTCCAGCTTACAACCACGAGGTCTCTTGTGCTTATCCGCTTCCTATTATTTGCCTTGTTTTTTTGATGCGCTAGTTTTTGAGCCTTTACTATTTTTAGATAGAAAGTCCTTAATAGCCAATTGTACGCCATCGGCGGCCAAGTTAGAACAGTGCATTTTTTGGGGGGGAAGCCCTCCAAGGGCCTCAGCTACCATTTTATTGGAAATTTTCACGGCCTCACCCACAGGTTTACCCTTAACCATCTCCGTAACCATTGAACTGGTGGCAATAGCCGCCCCACACCCAAAGGTTTTAAATTTAATGTCCGCAATTTTGTCGTCTTTTACCTTAATAAACATCTGCATAACATCGCCGCAAACAGGATTGCCAACGGTGCCAACACCATCAGGATCCGGGATTTCACCCACGTTTCGGGGGTTCATAAAATGGTCCATCACTTTATCGGTATACATCGTGCCGCCTGATCGCTCACTCTTATTCATCTTCCAACCTCTACTTTTATCGACCAAATAGATTAGAACCTTAACCCAAAATACTATGCTGACGCACAGATTTTAAATCTAAATGGTCAGAAAAGAATCTTCTTTGATTTGGTGTTTAAAATGCCTCGGGTTTGTTTAGTGATTATTTTATGTGTTTCCAAATTTTTTGTCGGCCGCGGAAAGTACCTCGTTGAGACTACCGGTCCGGTAACCCTCTAAATCCAGCGTAACATAATTATACCCTAATTCTTTAAATTTAGAAACGACAGCTTGCGCTCGAGAAAGTGGTAGCAGATCGCCAAATTCACTCGGAGATATCTCGATTCTAGCCGTCATCTCGTGGTGTCTCACTCTAACCTGGCTGAATCCAAGTTGCTTTAAAAATTCTTCGGCCTTACGAACCCGGGAAATCTTCTCCGCAGTAATCCTAACCCCGTACGGAAATCTAGAGGCCAAACAGGGAGACGAGGTTTTATTGTAAGTCACGAGGTTCAATCTGTGAGAAAGAACTCTGACCTCATCCTTTCTAAGTTGAGCTTCGCGAAGCGGGCTTCTTACTCCCTCTTCGAGAGCGGCAATTTTTCCGGGCCGAAAATCGCGAGCGTCGTCAAAATTGGTTCCGTCAGCGACCCCGGTAAAATTGTTCGCCGCGGCGATCGCTTTAAGCTTCGTAAAAAGTTCCTTTTTGCAATGATAACAGCGATTCGGAGGATTCCGTAAGAAATTTTCGTCCGCCAACTCCTCGGTGTCGACAAAGTGGTGGCGGATGCCAAAATCCTTAATGACTTTTTTAACTGTCGCTAAATCGGCCTGAGGGTAGGTTTGAGATAACGCGGTCACCGCAAGAACTTGATCTTTAAGCACCTTATGGGCGAGCACGGTCAAAAAAGTGCTGTCCACGCCACCCGAAAACGCCACCACAAACCCTTGCATCTCTCTTAAAATTTTTTCTAACTTTTTAAATTTTTGGGCTATGAGCTCCAAGGTAACTCCTTAAATCCAGGGGCTCGACATACTCTAATCATTTATAATGGTAAAAAGGGCCGTATTTACCAAGGACTGGCAGGAAAAGTTTTTCTATGCTCTCATAGGTTTTAGCCAACTCTGACGCCCAAGGCAGAAATTAAAGCTTTGGCCTTGTCTAAGGTCTCTTCATATTCACCCTGGGGGTCGGAATCAAAGACAATTCCGCCGCCAACTTGGAAATAGATATTTTCCTGCCACGAAATCAGGGTTCTGATAGCTATATTCAGATCCATTTGGCCGTTGAAACTTAGATACCCGATAGAACCAGTATAGATAGTTCTTTTTATCGGCTCAAGCTCTTCTATGATCTCCATCGCTCTGACTTTAGGAGCACCCGTTATGGAACCCCCAGGAAAACAGGCTCGCAGAAGGTCGATTCGGCCTTTTTGAGAGGCAAGTTCGCCCTCGACGGTCGAAACCAGATGGAAAACGGTCGAATAGGGCTCCAAAACCATCAGGTCTGTGACTTTCACTGAGCCGTATTCACAAACCCGGCCCAGATCATTTCTTTCCAAATCAACGATCATAATGTGTTCCGCTTTATCCTTAGAGCTTTGCAGAAGCTCCTGAGCCAGCCTGTAATCCTTTTCAGGAGTTTTCCCGCGGGGACGAGTACCTTTTATCGGACGCGTTTGAACCTTGCGCCCCGAGAGCCTGAGAAATCTTTCCGGCGAACTACTGATAATTTGTAATTCGCCCAAGTTTAGATAGGCCGCAAAGGGAGCCGGGTTAATGCGCTTCAATCTTTTATAAAGCTCGAAAGAGTTGACTCTTTGGGGGGAAGCAAAGCGTTGTGAGAGATTAACTTGAAAAACATCACCGGCCCGAATATAGTCTCTGACCGCTTGGACAGCTCCACAGTACTCAGGCTTGGTGAAGTTAGCTTTTATTAGAGACTTCTGGGAAGTTGTATTGACCACGTGATCACGCTCAACCTCTCGCGAACCGGCTAGGAGAAGATAACGTTCCAGTTCTTTTAGGCGGGTTTCGGCCTTTATCTGGACTTTTGTCTCACTTGTCTCTGGCAGTCCCAAAGAAATAAGATAGATTTTTTGGCGGAAATGATCAAAAATTATACCGGCATCATAAAAACAAATGTAGCAATGAGGAAGATGCAAATCATCAGCGGCGTAAGATGGCAAATTCTCGATTGATTGTGAGAGATCATAGCTAAAATAACCCACCGCGCCGCCAATAAATGGCGGAAAAACTGGCAAATGAACCCGAGTAAAGCGGCCCAAATAACCCCTCAGGACCTCCCAAACGTTGCCCTTAAATTTTCGATAACCGAGCTCACCATCGATTTCGATCTCTTCGAATCGGGCCTTAAGGATGAGAAAAGGTCTCAGTCCCAAAAAAGAGTAGCGCCCAAGTTGTCCCGGGGATAGTTGGCTTTCAAGAAGAAAACTAAAGGGTTCATTCTTAAGAACCTCAAACAATTCTGTCGGAGCTACAAAAAGAGGGAACTCTTTAATCAATGGTACCGGATTTACCTTAACGCCCACAACCCTGTCTCCGAGTCACAACAAAAAAAGCACCCGGGCTGGGTGCCTTTTTAGGCTGACATACCTTTCAGTACTAACTTTTGAAAAAAAATCAAGTTAAATTCTTAAAGATTAAATAAAACCGGAAAATCAGTCACTACCGGACAGTTCAAACCTTGAAATTATTTTTCCCCTTTTAGGTAAGGATAGGGATTAACGGCCCCTCCTCCACCTGGTTGAATTTCAAAGTGAAGATGGGGTGAGGTGCCTTTGGCGTTTCCGCTATCTCCAACGTAACCGATAACATCACCCGCATTTACCTGGCCACTATTTCCGTATCCATTAAGATGCATATATTGATAGGTGTTTCCGTCGCTTCCTTTAAGCGTAGTGTACAGACCGGCGCTTCCCCCCGAGCGTTGCACGACATTGCCACCAACGGTAGCCACAACCGGAGTTCCTCGAGTCGAAAAGATATC
>DATBWY010000065.1:0-4811 GCA_036514555.1 Candidatus Subteraquimicrobiales bacterium | reverse complement strand
ATACCGGAAACCGCGGTTATTACCACTGGAGAGAATTTTCCCGATTCGCTAGTGATCTCAGGCCCGGCCGCTTCTAAAGATATGCCTATTCTCTTAGTAAAACCATTTACTTCCGAACCTCCTCATGAGACAAAACTCGCTCTTGTAGGGGTAAAAAGGGTTATAATTGTGGGAGGCCCAGGCGCGGTTCATCCTTTTTTAGAGGACTGGTTAAGACGAAGCGGGATAGACGTTTTAACGAGACTATGGGGTTTATCTGAATATGATACCGCCATAGACGTAGTCTCCACAGGAGACTCTATCTTTAAGTTCAACCGTTCTACTACTCTAGTTACCCGGGGGGATTACTTTACCGATGCCTTGGCCGGAGGGGCGTTTGCCTCTACGCTCGGTCCGGCTCCAATGGTTCTGGTTAAACCGGACTCGATACCCTTAAGCACCCAGTATTGGCTCCAAGGCTATAAAGACGATATCGACACGATCTACGTTCTGGGAGGATGGGGAGCAATTTCTCAAAGCGTAAAAGACCAAGTCCAAGGATTTGTTCTTTAGGGTCTTGGTTTCGCCACTCTACTTTTTGCTCTACTTATCTAGGTTCTTCTTTAGAGGGAAATTTTTTTAAATCTTGAAGATTTCTCTTAACAAATTTTTCCTGACTCTCATACGTGTTATAATTATTCACAAAATTGTTATCCACTGGTGGTCTAAGTGTTTCAAAAGATAAGCGAGCTTTGGGAATATCGAGAACTCCTTTTTAATCTTGTAAAGAGAGAGCTAAAAGTAAAGTACAAGCGTTCTGTTCTAGGGTTTCTTTGGTCTCTTCTTAATCCGATCTTAATGACCCTTATTTTTACCTTTGTTTTCGCTCTAATTCTCAGGATTCGTATTCCGGCTCCATCCAATGCGGATGTACCAGCACAATTTTTATTTCCGGCTTTTTTGCTGTCGGCTCTTTTGGCCTGGAATTTTTTTAGCGTTTCTATATCAGTGGCGGTAAATTCCATCGTGGGTAGCAGCAATTTAGTAAATAAAATTTACTTTCCTCGTGAAATTCTTCCCATTTCCACCGTTCTTGCCAATGTGGTCAATTTTCTCCTCGAGCTTTTAGTGCTCCTTGTTTTCCTTGCGGTTCTTGGATTTAAATTTTACCTTTATCTTCCGTTCTTGCCACTAATACTTTTAATCCACATCTTTTTTACAATTGGAGTATGTTTGATCGTCTCTTGTCTCAATGTTTACTTTAGGGATGTCCAGCACCTTTTGGGAATTATTCTGCTCATCTGGTTTTACGCGACTCCGGTGATTTATCCTTTGGATCTTGTTCCTGAGAGGTGGCAAGGGCTTCCAATGCATTCGTTGCTTAAGCTTAATCCGATCGCCGCTATAGTGCTTTCCTATCGTGATATTTTGTTTTATGCTAAATTTCCCGAGTTTTCGGTGATGATTTACGCGACCATAATCTCAATCTCGACTTTAGCCTTTGGCTTTTTTCTATTTAATCTTTATGAGCCAAATTTTGCGGAAGAGGTGTAAAATTGGCCCTCAAGTTTAAAAGCGCCAAGAAGAACTTAAGCAATGGAAGTGTGATTGAGGTCAAAGATCTCTGGAAGAAGTTTCGCATCTACCATGAAAAACACCAGAGCCTCAAAGAAACATTTCTTAAACGCAAAAGAGTTTCCTATGAGGAGTTTTGGGCCGTAAAAGGAATATCGTTCTCCTTATCTAAAGGCGATACGCTGGGTATCATCGGAGAAAACGGTTCCGGGAAAACTTCCTTATTAAAGATTTTAGCGCACATTCTCCGACCTGATGAGGGCACTTACCGAACCGAAGGAAAAGTTTCGGCTCTTCTGGAATTGGGAGCCGGCTTTCATCCTGAGCTAACCGGTCGGGAAAATATTTACTTAAACGGCTCCATCCTGGGAATGAAAAAATCAGAGATTGACGCGAAATTCACGGAAATCGTTGCCTTTTCGGGGCTGGAAAAGTTTATTGATAATCCCGTGAAAAGTTATTCTTCGGGAATGTACCTACGGTTAGGGTTTTCAGTGGCTATAAAGGTAGATCCCGAAATCTTATTGATTGACGAGATTTTGGCAGTTGGCGACGAGTCTTTTCAACGAAAATGCGCTGATAAGATTCTTGAGTTTAAGCTTCACGGGAAAACCATCGTTATTGTTTCGCACGATCTTAACGCGGTCAGAAATCTTTGCGATTCCGCTATTTGGATCCAAGACGGTTGTATTAAGAAACAGGGCCCGAGCGAAGAGGTAGTAAACGCTTATCTCGCCTACATTAATCAGGGAGAAACAGCGAGCAATCAAGGGTCGGGAGCCGAGAATTTTGGAACCAGACACGGAACCCACGAAGTCGAAATAACTAAAGTGGAATTTTTAAACGCTCATAGTCAGCAGGACGATGCCTTTCAAACCGGGGGTAAATTTGTGGCCCGCCTCACCTACGAAGCGCATCAATCTATTGAAAATCCGGTTTTTGGGGTTGCCATTTTTGGTTCCGAAGGTACTCAAATCACTGGCCCTAATACAAAAATCGACAACCGTGTGATAGGTTCTGTTCAGGGTAAGGGATACGTTGACTATATCATTGAAGAACTGCCCCTTTTGCCTGGCTCCTATCTTTTTAGCGCCGCTATCTATGATGAGAGTTGTTTACACGCTTATGATCACCAAGAGAAGATGCACATGTTTAAAGTGAAATCCGGAGTGGGGCGGATGCCTCAGGGAACGATTCAGATTCCTTGCCAATGGAAATTTGGCGATAAGATGGCCGAAAGCGACTTGAAACGATGAAGGCCGAAGTTTACAGTTTACCCTTCGATCAATTTCAAAGATATTTTGATTTAAACAGATGCCTCGAGGCGTTAAAACAAAAAGCAAAAGTGAAATCCTTAAATCTCCTGGATGTCGGAGGTTACCCCGGTTTAATTTTTGATTTCTTGACCAACGATAACGTAACGGTTCTCGATGTTAAGCCGCTAGATAAGCCAAATTATGTGCGGGGCGATGCTTGCTCGATGCCGTTTAAAGATGGTAGTTTCAACGTTGTGACGGCCCTTGACGTTTTTGAACATATTGTGCCCGAAAAGCGAGAATTATTCCTCGAAGAATTGGAGCGCGTGGCGAAAGACTACATAATTCTCGGAGGGCCTTTCTTCAGCGATGAGGTAAATTTAGCCGAAAGGATTGTCTTTGAGTTTGCCACAAAAGTTTTGGGTGAAGATTTCGCCAGCAATCACCCCTTAAAAGAGCACTTAGATAACGGTTTACCGCGGGCGTCTTTTTTGGCTGAGAAAATTAAAGAGAAAGGGCACGAATTCGTTGCTTTTGATAGTGGACAACTATATAATTGGTTGCTTATGAACTTAGTTAAACATTTTATTTTCACTATTCCAGAGAGCGAAAGCTTACACAAAATGCTCGATAATTTTTACAATCAACATCTTTCACCGAAAGATTATGGAGTTCCCAGTTATCGGACATTCTTTGTAATTTCAAAAAACAGAGACAACCAGGTTCTAGAGGCAATTAAAGCTCCACAAAAGCCCAAGGAAGGTTTGAGCGAGACTCTTTATAAGTTACAATTACTCCATCTTTACTTTACGCTGTTCGAGTTAGAAGCGAAAAGAGAATTGCAAGTCCAAAAGAAATACTCGATTCACCTGGAAAGCTTAATTGGCCAGAAGGAAAACCTGATTAATCAAAAAGAGCTTGATTTGAGGGAACTTCAAGTGGGACTTCAAAAGATGCAGGCCGAATTAGGACATAAAGAGAAGCATCTCCATGATCTTCAAACCCACGCGGATAATTTAGAAACGTCGCTTAACAGAATTAGACAGACCTTTCCCTATAAACTGTATAAAACAGTATCACGCAATAAAAAACAGGAGCAAAAAAGCAAATGAAAAGTAAAGGTTCCCTCAATACGTTGAACGATTTACCCCTCGTAACGATTGTTATTGTTAACCTTGACGGTCGGGAATACTTGGGAGAGTGTCTAGGTTCCCTGGAAAAACTTACTTATCCCCGAGACAAGACACAAGTCATCCTGGTAGATAATGGTTCAAGTGATGGTTCCTGCGAGTGGGTAAGGAAGAATTATTCCTGGGTCGAAGTGATGCAGAATGGTCAAAACTTGGGGTTTACGAGAGCAATTAACCAGGGTGCCAAAAAATCTAAGGGTGAATACCTGGCCTTTTTGAATAACGATACCCGAGTTGACCCAAATTGGTTACAAGAATTGGTAGAGCCGGCGCGAACCAATCCCGAAGTTGTTTGTGTTGGGTCGAAGATTCTAAATTGGGACGGGAAAACTATCGATTTTGTACAGGCCGCCCTGAGCTTTTACGGGCACGGTTTTAAGATTGATGCCGGGTCCGCTGATATCAAAAAAAAGGGGCGGGTGGCACCAATTCTTTTCGCTTCTGGTGGAGCGATGCTGGTCGACAAAAAGATCTATTTGGAGTCCGGCGGTTTTGACGAAGATTACTTTGCCTTTTTTGAGGACGTAGACTTTGGCTGGAGACTTTGGGTTCTAGGACACAAGGTGGTGCTTGCACCGAACTCTCTTGTCTACCATCGTCACCACGGAACAGCGCGGAAATATGGGTATGAAAAGGAAAGACTGCTATTAGAGCGAAACGCGCTTTACACTATCATAAAGAACTATGCACAGGAGAGTTTAGACCGAATTTTACCGGCGGCTCTTCTGCTAACCGCGAAAAGAGGGATGGTCGAAGCGGATATTGACCGAGAAACATACAGTTATAACAGTGAGTCGAAGAACGACAATGA